>JAULZJ010000117.1:0-5659 GCA_032117435.1 Candidatus Nanopelagicales bacterium
GCACCGTGATGAAGTTGTGGTCCGAGGACGCCTTCAACTTCGCATTGCAGTCGGTCAGCGATCTGTCGAGCGCCAAGGTGGACCTGCGCTACGTCAATCCGCAGACAGGTCCCTTCTACGTCGAGGGAGCGGAGCCCGGCGACACGCTCGTCATCCACATTGTCGATCTCATTCCCGCGCGCGACTGGGGTGTCTCCGCGGCAATCCCCCTCTTCGGCGGCCTGACATCGACCGGAGTGACCGCCATGCTGCAGGAGGCGCTGCCCGATACGACGTGGATCTACCACCTCGATCGCACACGCGGCACGGTGACCTTCGATGCACGGTACGGCGACATCTCCATCGACCTTCCTGTGCAGACGATGCTCGGCACCATCGGAGTGGCACCTGCTGCCCATGAAGTGCGCACCTCGCTCGTGCCGGAGAGATTCGGCGGCAATATGGATTCCCCCGAGGTCCGCGCGGGCACCACCGTCTACCTCGGCGTCAATGTCGAGGGCGCACTCTTCTCGCTCGGCGACGGCCACTATCGCCAGGGTGAGGGGGAGTCCTGCGGCACCGCGGTGGAGGGAGCCATGGATTCCACGATCATCGTCGAGCTCATCAAGGGCGGTGCGCCCGCCTGGCCGCGCTTCGAGGACGACCAGCATTGGATGGCGGTTGGGTCGTCGAGGCCCCTCGAGGACTCCTGGCGCATCGGAAATGTCGAGATGGTGCGCTGGCTCGAGGAGCTCTACGGACTCCACACCATGGATGCCTACCAACTGCTGTCGCAGATCTCGCTGGCACCGATTGCCAACGTCGTGGATGCCAACTACAGCGTCGTCGTCAAGGCCCCCAAGTCCATCCTGCCCGCGGCTTCGGCGTACGGCGGAATGCACGCGGACCTGCGGGCACGGGCTCGCCAACTCACCTGACCGGCCTACTCACCGAAGCGAAGGAGACACGATGGATCTCAAGGCCCAGGGCCTCAACGCACTCGTCACGGGCGGCACGCGCGGCATCGGTCGTGCCGTGGTGAGCGGCTTCCTCGGCGAGGGGGTAAACGTCGCCTTCTGTGCCCGCTCCGCCGATGCCGTGGCCGAGACCACCCAGGCGCTCGGTGGCACTGGTGCTCGCGCCCACGGCTCCGTCGTCGACGTGGGCGATGCCCAGGCTGTCCGCGACTGGGTCACCACTTCAGCGGCGGAACTCGGCGGCATCGACATCATCGTGAGCAACGTGAGCGCACTCGCGATCCCCGATACCGAGGAGAACTGGGAAGCGTCGATCAACGTCGACCTCCTGGGCACGGTGCGGCTCGTCAACGCCGCCATGCCCTACCTCGAGAAGAGCCAGCACGGGTCGATCGTCACCATCTCCAGCGTGAGCGGACGCGAGGTCGACTTCGCGGCCGGGCCCTACGGGACCATCAAGACGGCGCTCGTCGCCTACACCCAGGGCCTCGCCAACCAGCTCGCCGGGAAGGGCATCCGTGCCAATACCGTCTCCCCGGGCAATACCTACTTCGAAGGGGGCGTCTGGGAGTCGATCAAGCACGGCAATCCGGATCTCTTCTCCACGGCCCTGGGCTTGAATCCCACGGGTCGCATGGGCACCCCGGAGGAGATGGCTGCCGCGGTCGTCTTCCTCGCCTGCCCCATTTCGAGCTTCACCACCGGCACCAACCTCGTCGTCGACGGGGCCCTCACGCGCGGTATCCACCTCTAGGTCGGGAGTCCACATGATCGTCCACCGCAGTCCATTCCCTGATGTCGAGATACCCGATGTCACGGTGACCGAGCATGTCCTGAGGTGGGCCGATCGTGTCCCCGACCGGCCTGCGCTCATCGATGGCCCGACGGGCCGGGCGTACACCTATGGCCAGCTCAAGATGATGATCGGGAGTTTCGCGGGAGGCCTCGCTGCCCGTGGCCTGGGGCCCGGTGACACGATCGCCCTGATGGCACCCAACATCCCCGAGTACGCCGTTGCCTTCCACGGATCTGCCGTGGCGGGCGTCGCGGTGAGCACGATCAACCCGACGTACACGGCGGAGGAAGTGCGCTTCCAACTGCGCGATTCGGGTGCCGTGCTCCTCATCACCATCGCGATGTTCGTCGATGTCGCTCGGGAGGCTGCCGAGGGTACGGATGTCACGGACATCGTCGTGATCGGTGAAGCACCCGAGGGCACCCTCCCAGTGACCGCGCTCCTGGGCGAGCCCATGGCGCAGGTGCCGGTCGACACCCGTGAGCACGTGGTCGTGCTGCCCTACTCCTCCGGGACGACGGGATTCCCCAAGGGCGTGATGCTCACCCATCGCAATCTCGTCGCCAATCTCTGCCAGATCGAGCAGGGCCTCGCCGTCGACGATGACGAGATCGCCCTGGCCGTGCTGCCCTTCTTCCACATCTACGGCATGCAGGTCCTCATGAACGGCCTGCTGGCCCAGGGGATCACGATCGTCACTCTCCCGAGATTCGATCTCGAGCAGGCACTGGGCATCATCCAGGAGCGACGCGTCACTCGGTTCTTCGCCGTGCCTCCCATCGTGCTGGCCCTCGCGAAGCATCCGCTCGTCGACTCCTACGACCTGTCGTCACTCAAGCAGGTCTTCTCGGGCGCTGCACCCTTGAGTGCCGAGCTCGCGCTCGAAGCCGGCGCCCGGATCGACTGCGAAGTGGTGCAGGGCTATGGCATGACCGAGATGAGTCCTGTTTCGCATCTCACGCCAGCTGGACAGTTCAAGGCGGGTACGTCGGGCGTGACCGTGCCCAATGCAGAGTGCCGCATCGTCGATCCCGTCTCGGGCGAGGACCAGCCTGTCGGCGGGGAGGGGGAGCTGTGGGTGCGCGGCCCGATGGTGATGAAGGGCTACCTCAACAATCCCGAGGCCACGGCAGCGACTATCGACGTGGACGGATGGCTCCACACGGGCGACGTAGGCTTCATCGACGCGGACGGGCACCTCACGGTGGTCGATCGCGTGAAAGAGCTCATCAAGGTCAAGGGGTTCCAGGTCGCCCCCGCGGAGCTCGAGGCCCTGCTCCTCACCCACCCGGCCATTGCCGATGCCGCGGTCATCGGCGTCCCCGATGACGAGGCAGGGGAGATGCCCCGAGCCTTCATCGTCCTCAAGCCTGGCCAGGAGCTCACCGCCGAAGCGGTCACGGCCTTCACCCGCGAGCACGTGGCTACCTACAAGGTCATCCACGACGTCGTATTCACCGACACCATCCCCAAGTCTCCATCAGGCAAGATCCTCCGCCGCATGCTCCGCGATCAGGGGGCCTGAGGTTTCCCCTTCCGTTGGACCTGTCTGGCAGTTGCGACGTGTCTGGGAACCTCCTGTGACCGCCCTCACAGATTCGGCGCGCCGAGGGCCATCTGCTGCCACTCAATGCGACTTGGGCCTCGTGGATCCCCCATAATGTGGCCAGGGCATTTGCCGCTCTCGCCTTGGAGGATTCGTGCGTTCCGCTCGCCTTGCGACCGTCGTCGTCGCCGTGGCCCTTGCCGTCGGCTTGGTGCAGGCGCCTGCGCTGGCTGACACCGGACTCGCCGCACCGACGCAGCTCGCTGTCGTCAAGGGCACCGACTCGGCCACCATCAGTTTCACGCCGCCCTCCTCCGTCGACACGATCATCAATTACGAGTGGTCCGATCAGGGTGGTGTTTGGGTGCCCTTCGAGCCAGCGGTGACAGCGAGTCCGGTCGTCATCGGCGCACTCCAGCCGGGGCAGCCATACTCCGTCTCATTGCGCGCGATCACGGCTGCAGGCCCGGGTGCTGCCTCGGATCCGATCCAATTCCGCATCAAGGCGCCCGCGCCACCCAAGCCGACGCGACCTGTTGTCTTCGAAGCGGGCTCCTCGGTGCTGGGCAAGGGCGAGGGCGCGAAGGTCATCACCTTGAAGCCTGGCACCGTGCTCAAGATGCGCAACGTGCCCGAGGGTGCGGACATCTCCATCGTCGACCGGAAGAAGCCCCAGTGCACGGTGGCTGTCCGCGAGACCAGCAAGGCGCGGATGTGGGCGACGGACGCGCTGCCTCCGGCGTGCCGATTCTGGGTCACGGTGACCGACACCGCCGGCAATGTGGTCGGACGCACCAACTTCAAGATGGACAAGGCGGAGCGGTCCTTCACCGTCGATGTGTGGCCCAAGGGCGACGACATGGGCGCTGGGGTCCCCCTCGTGGTGGACTTCGGGATCCCCATCACCAACAAGCAGGATGTCGAGAGGGCCCTCGTGGTCACCTCCGACAAGGACTTCGGCGACGCGGGATGGTTCTGGGTCAACTCGAGCAAGGCGGTCTTCCGTCCGCGTGCCTACTGGCCCGGCAACGCGACGATCACGCTCGACGCGAATCTGACCTCGATCGAGGGTGCCAAGGGTGTCTGGGGACCCAACGTGAAGTCGACCTTCAAGACCGGCGATCAGGTGGTCCTCAAGGTCAACCTCAGCAAGCACACGATGAAGTACACCCGCAACGGTGTCGAGGAGCGGACGTTCAAGATCTCCGGCGGCAAGTCCGGGTGGCTCACAGAGGCCGGCACCAAGATCCTCACCGCGCACATCCCCGACAAGCGGCTGTACAACCCGGATCCTGAAGAGGGCTGGGATGTGACTGTGAAATGGGCTATCCGCGTCAATGACAACGGCGAGTACATCCACGACGCCACGTGGAACTACAGCATCGGCTACGCCAACACCTCGCACGGGTGCACCAACATGACCTACTCCGACATGAGCTGGCTCTTCCGCAACACCAAGTTCGGCGACATCGCGGAGTACACCGGCAGCCCCGCCAAGATCGGCACGGACGACTACCTGGCCGGCTACTGGAACTACACCTGGCCGGAGTGGAAGCGCGGTTCCGCCCTCTTCCAGGGCTAGTCGCCCTGCGACACACGTGATCTGAGCCACGTCCGGACACCCCCGGGGAGGGGCGCGCCAGCCCCAGCATGTCACCGTTTACATGGCCCCCACGAGGGGCCGCGGGTCCAGGCCCGATCGCCGGTCGTCACATGGTCGGCCGTCGGGCCGGGTGCCAGCCCTGGGCCCACAGGAAGGGATGAACGGTGTTTGGACGCAAGGAGAAGGCAGAGAACGACCTCACGTTTCGTCAGTTGTGGGACCGCGAGCGCGAGCGAGCGATGACCCCCTCGGAGCGTGCTGAGATCGACGCGATCTTCGCTCGTTACGCCTGACGGACTACCAGAAATGGACGCGTGACAGGGGGGCGGTGGCGACGGGGGAGCAGTTGATCGGGCTTCCCTCCCACGTCACGGCCCCCCCGTCCGCGGCGACCGCGACCGTGCCTAGGACGCCGTGACGCACCATTGAGCTGCTCCGGATGGTCCGGCACCCCCGCGTCACGATCATGGGGCGATCGAGCGGTGACACCTCCGCGGCCCGCTGGTTGGTGATGATGGCTCCAAGAAGTCGGGGCGCCTTGCCGAGTGCACCGAACTGCTCAGCGAGACGAAGGGGCTCGGCGCCGTCGATGGTCGCGTTGGGGTCACCCGTCGAACCCCAAGCGGGGTAACCGCCCACCAGGACGAGTTGCGGCTTGGCGGCAAAGGACCGCGGATCCCATAGGACGATGTCGGCCCTGTGCCCGACGGCAAGCCGGCCCACCTCGTGAGCGAGGCCATGGGCGAGCGCCGGGTTGA
>JAULZJ010000118.1:0-5432 GCA_032117435.1 Candidatus Nanopelagicales bacterium
GATGATGCCCACGCTCACCGCAGCGACCGAGTCGGTGAGCGGATCACCCTTGACGTGGCCCTGCCCGCGAGCCCACGCGATGGCATCGGCCAGCGCGAGATAGGCACCCGTGATCGCGGCCGTGCGCGTGCCGCCGTCCGCCTGGAGCACATCGCAGTCGAGAACGATGGTGTTCTCGCCGAGGGCCTCCATGTCGATCACGGCCCGCAGGCTTCGCCCGATGAGCCGGGAGATCTCCTGGGTGCGCCCGCCGAGGCGACCCTTGACGGACTCACGATCGCTGCGGGTATTGGTCGAGCGCGGCAGCATGGCGTACTCAGCCGTGACCCAGCCGCGGCCGGAGTCCTTGAGCCAGCGTGGCACCCCGGGCGTGAAGCTCGCAGCGCACAGCACGCGGGTGCGCCCGAAGCTCACGAGGGTGGAACCCTCCGCCTGATCGAGCCAGCCGCGCTGGAAGGTGACGGGGCGCAGCTGTGCCGAATTCCGGCCATCGGATCGCGTGGTCATGGGAGCCGACCCTAGGCCACGTCGACGACGAGCCCGCTCGCGGCCAGCATGATCTCGCCGTCGAAGGCCGGGTGGGCTTGCACGAATGTCAACTGCGGATCGTTCCACGCGACGAGATGAGTGAGGACGAGCACGCCAGCGCCTGCCGACTGCGCGTGCTGCGCGGCCTGCAGAGCGGTGAGATGGACATCGGGCGCGGGCTGATCCTCGAGGCAACTTGCCTCGAAGAGGGCGATATCCGCATCGCGCGCGAGATCGATCAGGGCATGGCACTCTCCGGTGTCACCGGAGTAGGCAATCGCGCGGCCGCCCGCGGTGACACGAAAGCCGAATGCCTCACCCGGATGATTGACGCGAGCTGCGGTCACCGTGAAGGGACCGATCCGTTGCTCCCCGACTCGCAGGTCATGGAAGTCGAATTCGCCCGTCATGCCCGGGTCCTCCGCCAGGTCGTATGCGCGGGCAACGCGCGCAGCCGTGCCGACCGGGCCCCACACCGGGATCCGTGGACGCGGCCCCTCGGGGTGATAGCGCTGCGCGACGTAGAGTCCGCACAGGTCCAGGCAGTGATCGGCATGCAGATGCGAGAGCACGACGGCGTCGATCTGGTCGAGCGACACATGCCGCTGCAGCGCACCCAGCGCACCATTGCCGAGATCGAGCAGGAGCCGGAAGCCGTCATGCTCCACGAGGTAGCACGACGCCGGGGATTCCGGCCCGGGGAAGGATCCCGAGCAGCCGATGACGGTGAGGCGCACCCCAGCAGCCTAGGCGCGCTCGACGACGCCGATCTCGGGACCGAGGAAGCGAGCACCGAGGGCGGCGAACTCCACGGGATCGCCCGTGGCGAGGAAGCGATGACGCGGCCCGGGGAGTGCCGTATCGCGGACGAGGCCGTGCTCGGCCAGGGTGCGATAGACGTCCTTCGCTGTCTCCTCCGCGCTGGACACCAGCGTCACGGAGTCACCCATGACGTAGGAGATGATCCCCGTGAGGAGCGGGTAGTGGGTGCAGCCCAGCACGAGAGTGTCTATGTCAGCCTCCTGCAGGGGCGCGAGGTACTCGCGTGCGACGGCCAGCAGCTCATCACCGCCGGTCACCCCCGACTCCACGAACTCCACGAATCGCGGACAGGCCTCGCTGGTGATCCGCAGATGCGGTGCTGCCGCGAAGGCATCGTCGTAGGCGCGGGAGGTGATCGTCGCTCGCGTGCCGATGACGCCGATGCGGCCGGCCCGGGTCGCACTCACGGCGCGGCGTACGGCGGGATGCACGACCTCGACCACCGGGATGTCGTAGCGCTCGCGAGCATCGCGCAGGACAGCAGCGCTCGCGGAATTGCAGGCGATCACGAGCATCTTGACATCGGACGCCACGAGGTGGTCCATGACGTCGAGCGCGTAGGAGCGCACTTCGGCGATGGGGAGGGGGCCGTAGGGGCCTCGGGCCGTGTCGCCCACGTAGAGGATGGGCTCATGGGGCAACTGGTCGAGGACCGCTCGCGCGACGGTGAGTCCGCCGACCCCGGAGTCGAAGATCCCGATGGGCCGATCGTCGCTCACGCCCACACCGTGCCCTCGAGACGATCCTCCGCGTCCTCGAGAGTGCCTTCGTAGGCGCCCGTGGAGAGGTACTTCCAGCCGCCGTCGCAGACGATGAAGGCGATGTCGGCCGGCTCGCCCGCCTTGACGGCCTTGTTGGCGAGGCCGAGTGCAGCGTGAAGGATCGCACCCGTCGAGATGCCCGCGAAGATCCCCTCCTGATCGAGCAGTTCGCGCGTCCGCTTGAGCGCATCGCGTGGCCCGACAGAGAAGCGCGTCGTCAGGACGCTGGGGTCGTAGAGCTCCGGCACGAATCCCTCGTCGAGATTGCGCAGGCCGTAGACAAGCTCTCCGTAGCGCGGCTCAGCGGCGACGATCTGCACATCCGGCTTGTGCTCGCGCAGGTAGCGGCCCGCCCCCATGAGCGTGCCGGTCGTGCCCAGCCCCGCGACGAAGTGCGTGATCGTCGGCAGGTCCGCGAGGATCTCCGGTCCGGTGGTCACGTAATGCGCCTCGGCATTGGCCGGGTTGCCGTACTGGTAGAGCATCACCCAGTCGGGGTGCTCCTCCGCCATCCGGCGTGCGACCCGCACGGCTTCATTGGAGCCACCGGCCCCCGGGGAGTAGACGATCTCCGCACCCCACATCCGCAGGATCTGGGTGCGCTCGGATGAGGTGTTCTCCGGCATCACGCAGACGAGCTTGTATCCCTTGAGCCGTGCCGCCATGGCAAGGGAAATGCCGGTGTTGCCGCTGGTGGGCTCCAGGATCGTGCAGCCCGGCGTGAGCAGGCCGTCCTTCTCCGCCTGCTCGACCATGCGCAGGGCCGCGCGATCCTTCACCGAGCCGGTCGGATTGCGATCCTCGAGCTTGGCCCACAGTCGCACGTCCGCGCTCGGCGATAGGCGCGGCAAGCCCACCAGGGGTGTGTTGCCGACGGAGTCGAGCAGGGAGTCGTAGCGCATGGCGCGCGTGGTCAGCCGCCGGCGACGGCGGGGAGGATCGTGACGGAGTCACCGTCGGCAACCGCCGTATCGAGGCCGCCGGTGAAGCGGACGTCCTCATCGTTGAGGTAGACGTTGACGAATCGACGCAGGCCCTGCTCATCGACGAGGCGATCCCCGATGCCCGGGTAGCGGGCCTCGAGATCCACGATGACCGCGCGCAGGTCGGTGCCTTCGCCCGTGACGATCTTCTCGCCTCCGGTGTAGGGGCGCAGGATCGTGGGGATGCGGACCTCGACAGACATGGGGCAAGCCTAGGCGACGATCTCGATCGGCTCCTCCGTGACCACCCCGTCGATGATCCGGAAGGAGCGGATCTCCACGGGCCCCTCATCGGGGCCGCACTCGCGAGTGGAGACCAGGACGTAGTGGGCCCCCGGCTCGGAGGCATAGGAGATGTCGGTCCTGGAGGGGTAGGCCTCCGTGGCCGTGTGGGAGTGGTAGACGACGATGGGCTCCTCGTCGAGGGCTTCCATCTCCCGGTAGAGGCGCAGCAGGTCGGCTGAGTCGAACTCGTAGAAGGTCGGCGAGCGGGCGGCATTCACCATGGGGATGAATCGATCGGGCCGGTCGCTCCCCTCGGGGCCCGCAATGACCCCGCAGGCCTCATCGGGATGATCCGCCCGAGCGTGGGCCACCATGGCATCAACCAGATCGGCTCGAATGCTCAGCATCGTGCCAGCCTAGGACCCCTGATTTACGTACTCCCGAGGTTGCCTAAATCGCGCCATGGCTTGTTCAACTTGCGGGGGTCCCCGGACAGGAGGACAGTCCCCCCTACACGGCGCCCCGGTGGCGCCCGGCAACGGCGCCGGGAGGCGCTTGAGAGAGGGGAGTGCTGCGTGGAGGTCATCGAGACTCTCACCAATGCTCAGTTCCAAACTGTCTACAACATCCTGTCGCTTGCGCTGGCCTCCATGGCGGCGACGACCGTCTTCCTGTTGGCCGTGACGCCGCGAGTCCTGCCTCGCTACCGGCTCGCGCTGGTTGTGTCCGCCATGGTCTGCTTCATCGCGGCCTACCACTACCTGCGCATCTTCGATTCGTTCTCCGATGCGTACGTCGCTGTCGGCGCTGGCACACCGGGTGTGACTGAGGTCTTCGAGCTCGTCAAGGGCGATGGCTTCAACGAGGGCTACCGCTACGTCGACTGGCTGCTCACCGTGCCGCTGCTGCTCTTCGAAACCGTCGCAGTCCTGGCACTCCCCGCAGCAGTGCGTCGCTCGCTGCTGTGGAAGCTCATCCCTGCCTCGGCCCTCATGATCATCCTCGGCTACCCGGGCGAGATCACCGCCGAGATCGCGCCCAAGGCCATCTGGGGTGCGCTCTCCACGATTCCGTTCATCTACATCCTCTACGTACTCTTCGTCGAGCTCAGTCGGGCGGCCAAGAATCAGCCGAATCAGGTCGGCAAGGAGCTGGCCGGCCTGCGCTGGCTGCTTCTCGCGACATGGGGTGTCTACCCGATCTCCTACGCCTTCCCCATGCTGGGCATCGACGGGGCGGACGCCTTCGTCTACCGCCAGATCGGCTACTCGCTCGCAGATGTGCTCGCCAAGTGCCTCTACGGCCTGCTCATCTTCAAGATCGCGCGCATCAAGTCGATGGACGACGATCCGGCGTTCGCGGACGCCGAGATGAAGGAAGCTCCTTCCAGCAAGTAGTACGACCGTGCCGATGTGGGCTGGTGGGGCGCATGCCTCGCCAGCCCACATTGCATTTAGGGCATCACCGCGGTCAAGGCATTACCGCGCGGACGAGCGTCTCCTGGAGGTAGGTCAGCCAGTCGTAGACGTGGAAGGTGGCGGCGCGTGGGTCATCGTCGGGAAGCTCGGCCAATTCCGCCATCCCTTCCTCGGAGATGCCCAGGCGCGTACCCAGCGCCAGGCGCACGTCGTTGAGTGCACCCAACCAGGCGAGGGCCTCTTCCCCGCTCAGGGTGACCTTCTCCCCTGATCGTCGGAGGGTCTCTAGCGCGGTAGTCGCATGGGCGATCTTCGCCTCACGCAGGGAGCGCTCGGTGAATCGACGGAACTCCGCGGCCGCGTCGACATCATCCAGATAGGCATCGGGGAAGAGCCTGGCGAGAGCCGGGTCCGCGGGGCGCTCCGCGTCAGGATCCAGGCCGACGATCTGGACCAGCGGATCCTCGTCCTCCGCGACCTCGGGGGAGACGAACTCCATGAGCTGCTCCAGCAGCGTGGTCAGCAGGCCCTTCTCGACGACGTCCACGCGCAGGACGATCCGTCCGGTCGCGGTCCGACGGAATCCGTGGACGCTCACGCATCGTCCTTGGCGAGGGTGGCCCAGAGTCCATAGGAGTGCATCGCGTTGACATCGCGCTCCATCTCCTCACGGGAGCCAGACGACACGACAGACC
>JAULZJ010000119.1:0-2038 GCA_032117435.1 Candidatus Nanopelagicales bacterium
CCACGAGGCTGCGGTAGGTCGTTGGAGGCGCGCCGACGGAGGCTTGCAGGAGCCGGTAGAAGAGCATTCCGCGCTGGCGCGAGTGGCGGCGGTTGAACCGGAATGTGAACTCGCTGAGGTATGCCTGCACGTGTGCGGGCTTGATGGAGCCCTGGTGCGTGCCCAGCAGCCAGCGCTTGAGTAGGGACGCGACGCGGTGGACGGCTGGGAGTAGTTCGTGAGCCTGATGCCCTGAGCCCTTGACGGGGAAGGCCTTGTGCCGGAAGAGCCCTTCCGTGGCGCCCCGGTAGGACGACAGGCCGTCGGACACGATGAGGCTGTCAGGCTCCACGTGGGCGGTCAGGAAGGACCGCAGGGTGGGCTTCTGCGCGTTGGGGATGACCTGGATGCGGCAACGTCCATAGCCTTTAGGGTCAAGGAGTTCTACCGCGATTGCGACCTGGACCTTGCCGACAGCTCCTCGTCCCCGCGGGCCGGCCTTGGAGCCGCCCAGGAACGACTCATCTACCTCGACCGTGCCCGTGAGCAGGTCCGTGCCCGTGGTGCCCATAGCGACCCTGTAGCGGTGCAGCATCGCCCACGCTGTCTGGTACGAGCCCAGTGACAGCAGCCGTTGTAGCGACGCCGCCGAGATGCCCTGCTTGTCCACGGTCATCAGCCACGCGGCCTCAAACCATGACGTGAGTGGCACACGAGTGTCCTGGAAGATGGTCCCGGCTGTGCGGGACACCCAGGAGCGGCAGCCACCGCAGCGCAGACGCGTGTTGCCCATCTGCCACACGACGGCGTCCGAGCAGTGGAGCCGATTCGTTGATCTATCCAGGTTTGAGCGCTGCACGCAGCGGCCAGGCAGGGAGTCTTTTTGCCACTTACATGTCAACGTCCTGTTGGAATAGTTCGCGGCGACGGCCTGCTTGACAAGCGCCGAATCCCGGGGGCCAAACTCACGCATCTTGACTTTCACTTGAGCTGCACGTGACCGGTTCCTGTGTCCGGATTCATCAGAAGCATGGTCGGCCGCTGGCCAACATGGGGGCCGCCGTTAGCCACCTTGGGGGAGGGTGGGCATGCGTTCACCAGGGGCTCATCGCCAACGATTCGGCGGGACGGATCGCGTTGATTCTTGAACCCGCCACGTCCGTGCGACCGAGGCAATGGTTGAGTCCCGAGTGGCCGACCTCGAGGCCCGCGGAGTGACTCACGCAAATGCTCCCGTCCACTTCCGCGGACTCACGAAGTCCGCGGGCGCAAAGCCGAAGCCTTCGTAAAGGGGCCCTGCGTGCCGATCCCCGGGAGAGTCGCGGCATCGCAGGAGGGCCTGGGCCATCGCCAGGACATGAGACCGTGAGTGGGCTACCTTACGGCCACCAGTAGGTGACTGCGATAGGGCGCCGAGTTTTCGCCTGCGAAGACGCAAGGGAGATGCATGTGAAGTCGCGCGGCACGCAGTTTCTTTTCGGAGGCTTGATTGCCTGCTCGGTCGTCGCCATGACACTTCCTGCGGGATCAGCAACCGCGGGGCCGACGTTCACTAACGTGGCAATCCCCGTCGCAGAGCGCGTAGCAAAGGCCGCCCCGCGTGTCGAGATGACAGGCGGGGCGAAGCTTGTCATCCGAGTCCAACCCGGACTAGCTGGGATCAAGTCATGGCGATTTACGCTCCAGCGGAAGTCAGGGCAGGCGTGGACGGCGGTCGGCAAGTACGAGACGCAGGGTCGTCTCGAAGAGGTGGCCCTGCAGGCGAAGTGGGGTTGGTATCGCGTGGTGGTGCCGGCGCAGCACGGGTACAAGGCGATGACTTCACCCGCCACGAAGTACCGACCCACGCCTGAGTTCACCATCGGGGGCGCGGGCGCCATTGAGGTCCAGGTGGCTCCTCGTCGTGGATGGCAGGTCACTCTAGAGCGCAACACCGCGAACGGCTGGAAGAAGGTGCGCACTGCGAAGCCGCGTGGCGAAAACCCGCTCGTCTTCCCGAGTCAGTCGGGCACGTATCGACTGAGCACCGGAGCCGCCGGTCGCTTCCCGAAGTACACCG
>JAULZJ010000120.1:0-1537 GCA_032117435.1 Candidatus Nanopelagicales bacterium
GATACCGCAGGCGATTGATATCGAAGTCCTCATGCACGCCCGTGCCGAGCGCGGAGACTAGTGCCTGGACCTCGTTGTTCTGGAGGACCTTGTCGATGCGCGCCTTCTCGACATTAAGGATCTTGCCGCGGATGGGCAGGATCGCCTGGGTCCGCGGATCGCGACCCTGGCGAGCGCTCCCGCCCGCGGAGTCACCCTCGACGATGAAGACCTCGCACTCCTCGGGCTCGCGGCTGGAGCAGTCGATGAGCTTGCCGGGCATCCCCGCGCCGCCGAGGAGTCCCTTGCGATTGCGCGCGAGGTCGCGGGCCTTACGGGCCGCGATGCGCGCGGTGGCGGCGTTGACCGACTTGCGGGCGATCTCCTTGCCCTCAGCGGGATTCTGCTCGAGCCAGGCGCCGAGCTGGTCGTTGACGACCTTCTGCACGAAGGCCTTCATCTCGGTGTTGCCGAGCTTGCCCTTGGTCTGGCCCTCGAACTGCGGCTCGCGGAGCTTGACGCTCACGATGGCGGTGAGACCCTCGCGCACATCCTCGCCAGCGAGATTCGGGTCCTTCTCCTTGAGGATGCCCCACTCGCGCGCGAACTTGTTGATCAAGGTGGTCAGCGCCGCGCGGTAGCCCTCCTCGTGGGTGCCGCCCTCCGTGGTGTTGATCGTGTTGGCGAAGGTGTGGACTGACTCGGTGAAGCCGGAGCTCCACTGCATGGCGATCTCCGCCTGCAGGCCCCTCTTATCGTCCTCAGACGCCAGCTCGATGACGGTGGGGTTGCCCACGCCCTTGGTGGCGTTGAGATGTCGGACGAAGTCGGCGATGCCGCCCTCGTAGTAGTAGGTGATCTCAGCGATGCCCTCGGATTCCTCGCCACCGAACTCCTCGACCAGGCCAGGGCGCCGGCGCTCGTCGATGAGGGTGATGGTGAGGGCGCGATTGAGGAACGCCATCTCCTGGAACCGCCGCGCGAGGGTCGCCGTGTCGTACCAGGTCGTCTCGAAGATGTCCGGATCCGCCCAGAAGGTGACCGTGGTGCCATGCTCATCGGTCTTCTCGCCGCGCTTCAGCGGCGCCGTGGGTACGCCGTGCTCATAGGTCTGGGTCCAGACGTAGCCATCGCGCTTGACCTCGACCTCCAGTCGCGTGGAGAGGGCATTGACGACGGAGACGCCGACGCCGTGCAGGCCGCCGGAGACGGAGTATCCGCCGCCACCGAACTTGCCGCCGGCGTGCAGGACGGTGAGCACGACCTCGAGGGCGGGCTTCTTCTCGACCGGATGCTCGTCGACCGGGATGCCACGACCGTTGTCCGAGACGCGGACCCCACCGTCCTCGCGCAGGACCACCGTGATGTGCGTGGCGTAGCCGGCCATGGCCTCGTCGACGGAGTTGTCGACGACCTCGTAGACCAGGTGGTGGAGGCCTCGCTCGCCGGTCGAGCCGATGTACATGCCGGGCCGCTTGCGGACGGCATCGAGGCCCTCGAGGACGGTGATCGCGCTGGCGTCATAGGACACGGGCGGAGGGCCTCCTTCAGGACTCGG
>JAULZJ010000121.1:0-2260 GCA_032117435.1 Candidatus Nanopelagicales bacterium
AGGAAGGTGTGCTTGTGGGTCGACCGCCGCTCGTGGATCGTGACTCTGCGTTGGAGCGGATCATGTACCGCTTCTGGCGCACCGGCTTCCACTCCACGTCGTTGGACGATCTGCTCGAGGCCAGTGGTATGCATCGGGGCAGCTTCTACCGGACGTTCGGTGACAAGCGCTCAGCATTCGACGCAGCACTCGCGCTCTATGTCCAGCGCGTCGCCGAGGGCGACGTGCTCCCGGCGCTCACATCGACGGGATCGCCGATGACGAGGCTCGAAGGCCTGCTCATCGCCAGGCTTGAGGCTGCCCTGGGTGGCGCCGACGACTCCGCGGGTGATCGTCCGGGGTGTCTTGTCGTCAACACCGCCACTGAACTCGCAGCGCATGACAAGCGAGCTAGCGAGCAGGTTGGCGCGGCACTCAGCGGTGTGCGCGAATCAATCGCGGTGCTCCTGCGCGCTGCAGTGGAGGCCGGTGAGATCGATGCCGCGGTCGACGTTGGCGCGGCCGCTGACCACCTCACCACCTTGCTGCAAGGAGCCATCGTGATGAGTCGCAGCGGGAAGAGCGCAGACCACCTCCATGAGTTGCTCCGCACGGCAATCGCCGTTGTTGCCCCGTCGCCATCCGAAGGAGAATCCCCATGACCCCGTCGCGAAGACGCCGCATTGTCAAGCGTTGGTCGATCGTGCCCATTGTCGGATTCGATCTGCTGGCCGCCGTCGGAGCAACGGCCCTGGCGTTGACCGGCGGCGGGGGAGTGGCTTCCCTCGCGTGGCTCGGTGCGGCTGTGGCCACCGTCGCTCTGCCACTCCAGCTCGTCGGCTTCTACGCGCTCCGGAAGGGTCGGACGTCGCGCAATCTCACGGTAACGACCGCGATTGCCGCCGTGGCGACGTTGGTAGCGGTCGTGGCATCAATCCTTGCGGGCATGGGCTGGGCCGCGGTGATCGCGATTCTCGGACTGCTTAGCACCCAGTTCTACGCGCGGTGGTACTCGCGGCTCGACCGGCAGCGGCAGGCCGGCCTGGAGGTCGGCGCCCGACTGCCGCACTTCGACGTCGTAGACATCGACGGCACGTCCGTGAGTTCGGAATCGTTCCTCGGTAAGCCCACGGCGCTTATGTTCATTCGCGGGAACTGGTGCCCCCTGTGCGTGGCGCAGGTGCGCGAACTCGCAGGGCAGTACCAGTCGTTGGCTGAGAGGGGCATCGAGGTTGCCCTGATCTCGCCCCAGTCCTTGGACGAGACCCGCGCGCTCGCCGATCGGTTCAATGTGGCCTTTTGCTACCTGAGCGATCCCGGCGCGTCCGCGGCGCGAGCCCTCGGAATCCTCCACGAAGGGGGTGTGCCGCCGGGCGTGACCCAGCTCGGTTACGAAGCCGACACGGTGTTCCCCACTGTGATCGTCATCGATGAGTCCGGGACTATCGTCTTCAGCGATCAGACTGACGACTACAGGGTGCGCCCCGAGCCGGCACTGTTCATCGCCGCGCTCGATGCGGCTCGGCCCTGAGAGCCCGAGCCTCGTGACCGGTGAGCGGACGCCTAGGATCGCGTCACTATGGCGCTCACCATCGGCATCGTCGGACTCCCTAACGTCGGGAAGTCCACGCTCTTCAATGCCCTCACGGAGAACGACGTCCTCGCGGCGAACTACCCCTTTGCCACGATCGAGCCCAACACGGGCGTCGTCGAAGTGCCCGATCCCCGCCTCGCCGTACTCGCGCAGATCTTCAGCTCCGAGCGGATCCTCCCGGCGACAGTGACCTTCGTCGACATCGCCGGCATCGTCAAGGGCGCGAGCGAGGGCGCCGGCCTCGGCAACCAGTTCCTCGCCAACATTCGCGAGTCGGACGCCATCTGCCAGGTGTTGCGGGCCTTCGTCGATGATGACGTCGTCCACGTCGAAGGTCGCGTCGATCCGGCCGAGGACTTGGCGACCATCAACACCGAGCTCATCCTCGCCGACCTGCAGACACTGGAGAAGGCCATACCGCGACTCCAGAAGGAAGCTCGCCTCAATAAGGACCGCGTCGAGGTCCTCGCTACCGCGGAGAAGGCGCAGGAGATCCTCAACGCCGGCACGACGATCTTCGCGTCCGGGCTCGATGCCACCCCGATCCGCGAGCTCTTCCTGCTGACAGCCAAGCCCTTCCTCTACGTCATCAACGCCGACGAGTCGCAGTTGTCGGATGCGGCGTTCCGCCAGCAGATGCGCGATCTCGTCGCACCGGCTGAGGCCGTGTTCCTCGATGCCAAGATC
>JAULZJ010000122.1:0-3885 GCA_032117435.1 Candidatus Nanopelagicales bacterium
GGGGCCCGATGACACCATCGTGCTGGCCTCCTCGCTCATCCCCGGCAATGAGAACGCCGTCAATCGCGTGATCAACGGGCTCACCCGCAGCGGTGCCGCGGTGGTGCACAAGGGCAATGCCCTCGTGCACGTGTCCGGCCACTGCTCCGCGGGCGAGCTCCTCTACGCCTACAACATCGTCAAGCCGCGCAATGTGATGCCCGTGCATGGCGAGTGGCGTCACCTTCGCGCCAATGCCGCACTCGCGGAGAGGACGGGGGTCCCGCGGGATCGCATCGTGCTTGCCGAGGACGGTGTCGTCGTGGACCTGCAGGACGGGGTAGCGCGCATTGTCGGCGCCGTGCCCGTCGGCTATGTCTTCGTCGACGGCGCCAGCGTGGGGGACATCACCGAGGCCGCGCTCACCGATCGGCGGGTGCTCGGCAACGAGGGCTTCATCTCCATCTTCGCCGCGGTGGACATCACCGGAGGCAAGGTGGTGGCCGGCCCGGAGATCGAGGCTCGCGGCTTCCACGAGGACCCGGAGGTGCTCAAGCCGGTGCGCGATGAGGTCCGGGTCGAGCTGGAGCGGGCGCTTGCCGATGGCGTGGTCGATGCCCACCAGCTCCAGCAGCGGGTCCGCCGGGTGGTCGGTCGGTGGGTCTCGCAGACCCATCGTCGCCGCCCCATGATCATCCCGGTCGTCGTCGAGGCCTAGACGTCGAGCAGTGGCGTCGTCGACCAAGTGGCGGCCACTCGGTCGACGGGAGGGCCGGGCAGCAGCCACTCGGTCGACGGGAGGGTCGGGCAGCCGACCTGCCGCCCCTGCGCAGGGGCAGCTTCATCGCGACACGCGTGACCCCTGTGACACCAGGGAAACGTGGTACTCGCGGGTACTCTCGGGGCATGGCGAGTCGTTCCAGCGCGCCCACGCGCAGCGGGCCCAGGCGGTCGACCGCGCCCAAGTCGTCTTCCCGCAGCACCTCGGCGACCGGCAAGTCCCCGAGCAGGCAGTCCTCGAGCCCGAAGTCCTCCCCACGGCCCCCCGCTTCGCGCTCCACGGCTGCGTCGCGTCCCAAGGCTCGCCCCAAGGCCTCGCCCCGTCCCCGGAGCACGGGACCGGGGGCGCTGGCGCGGGGGATCGGCGCGCTCGGCCGTGGCCTGCGCGCCCTGTGGCTCGGCGTCGCCCACACGATCGGCGGTGCAGCGCGCCGCGTGGGCCACGGTGCCCGCGATCTTGACGACGTGCATCGCCGCGATGGGCTCGGGCTCCTCTTCGTTGCTCTGGCCGTCATCGTCGCCGCGGCCGTGTGGTTCGGCGTGGACGGTTGGTTCACGGCCGGCCTGGGCACCGTGTCGGCTTACCTCCTCGGCGCCTTCGACATCGCCGTACCCCTCCTGCTCCTTGCCATCGGCTGGCGCACGCTGCGCCACCCTGAGGATCACGTCACCAATGGGCGCCTCATCGTCGGCGGCCTTGCGCTCCTCCTCGCGGCGGCGGGCCTGTGGCACCTCGCGCAGGGGCTGCCCACGCCGAGTGACGGCTTCGATTCGCTGGCGACCGGCACCGGCATCACCGGCTGGGTGACGACCGCGCCGATTGCGGCGGCACTGGGTCCCGTGGTGACGGGGGTGCTTCTCGCGCTGCTGGCCGTGTTCGGCATCCTCGTCCTCACCGCGACGCCCCTGATGGCCGTGCCGCAGGCACTGCGCAGGGTGAGTGGCCACATCCTGCGACCTGGCTCGGGGACCCGCGCTGCCGACGACGAACTGCTGGATTCCTACGCCGCCGATGAGGTCGACGGATTCATTGTCGAGTCCGACACCGAAGGCGTCATGAGCGAGGACTTCGCGATCGACAGCGATGCGGCGGAGGAGTTCCTCATGTCGGCGGCCGAGCCCGCCGGGCCCACGCTCGGCGTGGCCAGCGCGGCACGCGAGATCGCCGACGCCGCTCGATTCGACACGTCCCCCCGCGATGTGACGAGCGAGATCCCGATCGTGACGGCGGAGAATCCACCCCCCGCGCCGACTCCCGTGCTCGAGCCGGCGCCCGCCGGCCCCGCGGAGCAACTGCCGCTGGATCGCGCCATCGACTACCGCCTCCCTGACGCCGGCACGCTCAAGGCCGGGCCAGTGCCACGCGCGCGCACCAAGGCGAACGACTCGGTCGTCGCATCGCTCACGCAGGTGCTCGACGAGTTCGCCATCGACGCGCGCGTCACGGGCTTCACCCGTGGCCCGACCGTCACGCGCTACGAGATCGAGCTCGGTCCGAGCGTCAAGGTCGAGCGTGTGACGGCCCTGAGCCGCAATATCGCCTACGCGGTGGCGAGTCCCGAGGTCCGCATCCTCAGCCCCATTCCCGGCAAGAGTGCCATCGGCATCGAGATCCCCAATACCGATCGAGAGCTGGTGAGCCTCGGCGACGTCCTGCGATCGGCCGTGGCGACCGACGAGCACCATCCGATGACCGTGGCGCTCGGCAAGGACGTCGAGGGCGGCTACGTCGTGGCGAATCTCGCCAAGATGCCGCACCTCCTCGTCGCGGGCGCGACGGGAGCCGGCAAGTCCAGCTGCATCAACGCCCTCATCACGTCGATTCTCATGCGCGCGACGCCGGATGAGGTGCGCATGATCCTCGTGGATCCCAAGCGCGTCGAGCTGACGGCCTACGAGGGCATCCCGCACCTGATCACGCCGATCATCACGAATCCCAAGAAGGCTGCGGACGCCCTGCAGTGGGTCGTCAAGGAGATGGACGCCCGCTACGACGACCTGGCGAACTTCGGCTTCCGTCACATCGATGACTTCAACAAGGCCGTCCGCTCGGGCAAGCTCACCGCACCACTCGGCACCGAGCGCGTGCTGCGCCCGTACCCCTATCTGCTCGTGATCGTCGACGAACTCGCCGATCTCATGATGGTGGCACCGCGCGACGTGGAGGACTCGGTCGTCCGGATCACCCAGCTGGCCCGCGCTGCGGGCATCCATCTCGTGCTCGCGACCCAGCGTCCCAGTGTCGATGTGGTCACGGGTCTCATCAAGGCCAATGTGCCGAGCCGACTTGCCTTCGCGACCTCGTCGCTGGCCGATAGTCGCGTCATCCTCGATCAGCCCGGTGCGGAGAAGCTCGTGGGCCAGGGCGACGGGCTCTTCCTGCCCATGGGGGCGAGCAAGTCGCAGCGCATCCAGGGCGCCTTCGTCTCGGAGTCCGAGATCCGGACCGTCGTGCGCTTCGTGCGTGAGCAGATGGATCCGGACTACCGCGAGGACGTGGCGGCTCCCGCCGCGGCCGGGCGCCAGGTCGACGAGGAGATCGGCGACGACCTGGACCTGCTCTGCCAGGCGGCCGAGCTGGTGATCACGACGCAGTTCGGCTCCACGTCGATGCTCCAGCGCAAGCTGCGGGTGGGCTTCGCCAAGGCCGGTCGGCTCATGGACCTGCTGGAGTCGCGCGGGGTCGTGGGTCCGAGCGAGGGCTCGAAGGCTCGCGAGGTGCTGCTCAAGCCCGATGACCTCCCGGGCTTCCTCATGGATATCCGCGGCGGGGCCTAAGCCGGCCACTGTCCGCAGGCGTGTCGTCGCGGACGTCCCGCAATATGGGGACGCCACCGTGCGGTCAGTCACAGCGCACTCCCGCGTTGCCGCTCCTACCCTGGCGTTGTGTCCGATGCGGCGCTGGCCACCCCCGGGGCTCTGATGAGCGCGGCCATGCGACAGCGCGGAGTGACGTGCGGGGATCTTGCTCAGGCGACCCGGCTCCGGCCGAGCCTGCTCGGACTCATGGCCGATGACGACTTCGTGGAGACCGGTGGCGACGTCTACGCGCGCGGCCATTTGCGCGCTATCGCAGGGGTGCTCGGCATCGAGCCCGACACACTCATCGAGGCATATGACACATCG
>JAULZJ010000123.1:0-12622 GCA_032117435.1 Candidatus Nanopelagicales bacterium
AGTGGGCTACCGCGGCCGCGGGGGGGCTTCTCGTCATCGGCATGGCGGGACTGCTCATCCCACGCCCCGTGACGGGCCAAAGTACGGCCGGACCGCCGGAGGCGGTCGCGGCGATCATCCAGGGCGGTGTGCCCGCCACGGCACTGTCCGTGAACGATGAGCGGCGACAGGTCCTGGAGCGTCATATCGCGCAGACCGTGGCATTGGCGCAGGATGTCGCCGCTGGTGAGGTGCCCCAGCCCGATGTGGTCATCTGGCCCGAGAACGCGGTCGATATCGATCCCTACCGCAATCCCGACGTGGCACAGCAGATCAGCGCGGCGGCACGTGCGATCGATGCGCCGCTCGTGATAGGTGCCATTATCGATGCACCCGGGGATCCGACGATGATCGCCAACGCCGGCATCGTCTGGCTGCCTAGCACAGGGCCCTCGGATGCCTACCTCAAGAGACACCCCGTGCCCTTCGGCGAATACATCCCCTTCCGCTCGCTGCTGGCGCCGCTCATCGGGCGGCTCGACCAGGTCCCCCGTGACATGAAGCCGGGGGAGGCCGCCGGCGTGCTGCGTGCAGGCGATGTCGTCGTGGGAGATGTCATCTGCTTCGAAGTGGCATATGACGACGTGGTGCGCGATGCGGTGGTGGCCGGTGGACGCGTGCTCGTCGTGCAGACCAACAACGCCACGTTCGCGGGACTGGGTCAGCCGGAGCAGCAGGTCGCGATGTCGCGCCTGCGTGCCATCGAGCACGGTCGCACCGTGCTCGTAGCCGCGACCACGGGGATCAGTGCCGTCATCGCGCCGGATGGATCGGTGATCGCGGAGATCGACGAGGGCGATGCCGGATATCTCGTCGATACGGTGGCCCTGCGCGACACCCTCACCGTCGCGGATCGCGTGGGCACGGCGCCCGAATGGATCGTTGCGGCCCTGGGCCTCGGCGCCATGGTGTGGGCAGCGCTGCGCCATCGGGCCGTGCGCCGACTTCCGTCCGTCGCGGCATAGGCTCACCCTGTGGCCGGCGGCGTTCTCGTCATCATCCCGACGTACAACGAGTCGGAGAGCCTTCCCGGCGTGATCACGCGCCTGCGCAAGGCGGTTCCTGATGCCCACGTACTCGTGGCCGACGACAACTCCCCGGACGGAACCGGTCGCCTGGCCGATGGCCTGGCGGAGTCGGATCCCCACATCCACGTGCTGCATCGCCCCGGGAAGCAAGGCCTGGGACAGGCCTACCTCGCAGGCTTCGCCTGGGGACTGGAGCGCGGTTACGACGTGCTCGTCGAGATGGATGCCGACGGATCCCATCGTCCCGAGGAGCTCCCGCGCTTGCTTGCGCAGATTCCGCACTCCGATGTCGTCCTCGGCTCACGTTGGGTGACCGGGGGATCCGTGGTGAATTGGCCCGCCTCGCGTCGCGTCCTGTCGCAGGGGGGCAGCCTGTACACGCGCCTGGCGCTCGGCATCCCCACGCGGGACGCGACGGGGGGATACCGCGCCTACCGGGCCTCGGCCCTCAACGGCTTGGACCTCGCCAGTGTCGACTCGAATGGCTACTGCTTCCAGATCGATCTGCTGTGGCGCGCGCTACAGCGTGGATTCGTCGTCCGCGAGGTGCCCATCACCTTCGTCGAGCGCGAAGCGGGCACATCCAAGATGAGCGGACGTATCGTCCGCGAAGCGCTACTCAATGTCACCCGATGGGGCGCCGCGCATCGGTGGCGACAGGTGACCGCACGACCGTGACCACGCGCGGACGTGTCGGCTGCCTCCTTGCGATCGCCTATCCGATCGTGGAGATCACCATTGGCGTCTTCGTCGCCCAGTGGGTCGGCTGGTGGTGGCTCCTGGTGTTCGTCGTCGCGTGCGTCGTCCTGGGACTGGGACTCGTGCGATACGCGCTCGGGGCGACGGGGCGATCGTTCGGCGTGGCCATGTCCAGTCTCTCGGCCACGGACGAGGTCGGGAACGTGTCCATCGAAGGCGAGTCCCCGATGCGACGTGTGCCCCCCGCGCAAACGTTGCTCATCGTCCCCGCGGGACTACTCGTCGCGATACCCGGCCTCGTGACGACACTGTGTGGACTGGTCCTGTGGCTGCCACCCGTACGACGAGTGCTGGCCGCACGCATCGAGGCAGCCGTACGGCGGCGTGAACTCCCGCCCGGTCTCGCCTAGGCGCTCTTGCGCCGCTGACTCGCGTGCAGCAAGGCGATGCGCTCCTCGAGGAGCTCCTCGAGGTCGCGGATAGTGCGTCGCTCGAGGAGCATGTCCCAGTGCGTGCGCGTGGGTCGACCAGGTGTTTCCTCGGGCCTGGTCGCAGCGCGCTGGAGAGCCTCGGATCCGCAGCGGCACTGCCACAGCACGGGGATCTCCTGTGCCTCAGAGGAGAAGGGCACCGTCGTCGCATGCCCGCGTGGGCAGTCGAAGGTCACCAGGATGCGCTCAGCGGGGGTGACATGGTCGTCATTCTCGTAGCTGGTGGCACCCAAGCGCGTGCCCCGCAGGCTTCCCTCGCCCATGATCACTCCCGTCGTCGGTGGAACTTGCGCTCCCACTGCGGTCAACGCCTTTGACGCCTGAGAGGTTCCCAGGGTTCCTGGGAAGTCCCGCAGTAATGACGGGCTCCTGACCGATGCGTGACCGGTCAAGAAGGGTCCAGAGAGCCCGGAATGTCCGATTAGTGACCCGAACTGTCGCGCCACTCAGCGACGACGTCCAGCAGCAGGCTGGGGGAGTCGGTCATGATGCCATCCACGCCGAGGTCGAGCAGGCGTCTCATCTCGTCCGGGTCATCGATGGTCCAGACATCGACAGCGAGCCCGCGACGATGCGCACGCGCGAGGAAACTCGCGTCGGTCAACACCATGCCGAACGCCCGTGTCGGCACCTGCACGCGCGTGGCCCGGGGGAGTGGCCGGCCGAACACGCGCAGGGAGAGCACCTCCCGCGGATGCGCACCGGACTCGACGTCAGGAAGCAGGCGACGCAGTTGGTCAAGGCGCCGAGCTGAGAAGGAGGTCACGCAGACCCGGTCGCGGGAGCCGGTACGCCTCACCGCATCCGCTATGGCGGCGACCGAGCCGGATTCCTTCGCATCGACGGTGACGTGGGACTCCGGGAATTCCTCGAGCAATTCCTCGAGGCGCAGGGGAGTGGATCCGTCGTGGAGTCGCACGAAGCCCACGTCTCGCCACGTGAGATCCCGCACCCTTCCCCCGGCATCGGTGGTGCGGTCCAGGGTGGCGTCATGGAACACGACGGCGACTCCATCGCGAGTCGGGCGCACATCGGTTTCGAGGTAGACGTAGCCGAGACGCTGGGCGTGGCGGAATGCCGCCAGCGAGTTCTCCGCTGCCTCACGCCCCCCGCCGCGATGCGCGTAGGCACGAAACACTGGGGGCACCACGGGAGCATTGTGGCCCACCTCGGGGATCGGGGTCGAAGGACTACGATCGTCCTATCGCATACGCGACGGACCGTGAGCCGAGGAGCAGCCCGATGACCACCGACACGAGCATCGCCAACGTCGTCACGTGGCCCGCCCACGACCCCCAGACCTGGCGCACGCTGCCCGACTCCTACACCCCGCTGGACCAGGGGCGCATCGAGGAGCTCCTCGCCGCCGAGTGGGATCGATTCGCGGCGACCACGCCGCAGTCGGGGGCGCTGAGTCTCCGGTCGCGCCGGACGCTGCCGCTCGGCGTACCGTCGTCCTTCCAGTACTGGGATCCGCATCCGGTGTCCGTCGTGAGTGCCAAGGGTGCCTGGCTCACCGACGTAGATGGGCGCCAGCTGCTCGACCTGTCGATGGGCTTCGGGGCGATGCTGGTGGGTCATCTCAACCCGGCAGTCGTGGCGGCAGTGCAGCAGGCCCTGCAGACAGGCACGCTCTTCGTCACGCCCGCGCCCTCGGCCTCGGAGATGGCCGACCGGTTCTGCGAGCGCTTCGATCTCGATCAGGTGCGCTTCGCGAATTCCGGCACCGAGGCCGACATGTACGCCGTACGTGCAGCTCGCGCCTATACCGGACGCAAGGCGATCATCAAGCTGGAGGGCGGATACCACGGGGGATACGACGCCCTGAGCGTCTCGGTGAAGCCTGAGCTGGCCGAGGCCGGTCCCGAGGATGCCCCGGTGGCCGTCGTGCCCTTCGAGGTGGAGGCCGGGACCGTGTACCCCGTGCCATACAACGATCTCGAGCGGCTCGCGCAGATCCTCGACCGGCACGGTTCTGGGATCGCTGCCATTGTCATGGAGCCGGTACCCGAGAACATGGGCATCGTCCTCCCGGATGCCGGGTATCTCGCGGGGGTCCGCCACCTGTGCGACCAGCACGGAGTGCTTCTGGTGTTCGACGAGGTCAAGACCGGGCTCACCGCGGGCTACGGAGGTGCGGCTGCGCGGCTGGGCGTGAAGCCGGACCTGGTCACCCTCGCCAAGAGCATCGGCGGCGGATTGCCCCTGGCCGCCTTCGGGGGCCGGGCCGAGGTCATGGCGACGGTCACCGATGGCCGCATGCCCCACTTCGGCACCTACAACGGCAACCCGCTTGTCATGGCGGCGGCAGCAGCCGTCGACGAGGTCTGCTCCCGGCAGGCGCTGGCGGCCGCCGAGGAGGTCAACGACAGGGCCCTGGAGGACGCCGACGCGATCATCCGGGAGTACGCCCTGCCGGCACACACGGTGGGCTTCGGCGTCAAGGGTGCCATCACCTGGTCGCCGACCCCGGTCCGGACCTATCGCGACTACAAGCGCACCGACTTCGCTGCGGCGGAGCTCAGCTGGCTGTGGGGGGTCAACCGCGGCGTGCTCACGCCGCCGGGGCTCGATGAGCAGTGGCTGGTGTCCCTGGCGCACACCCATGCGGACATGAGTGTCCTCACCGGGGAATTCCGAGAACTTGCCGAGGCGCTCCGCTCCTAGGGATTAGCCGATAACGTACATTATGTCATATTCCAGATCTGCCCTTGCCTCTACTTCGACGTGCCGCTGCCCGCTAGGAGCCGCCCCTGGCCCGCAGCGCACTGAGTTGCAGATCCAGGTGGTGCATGGCGGGCCGGATCACGGCATCGGGCGTGCCGGCCTGCCGCAGACGTAGTAACTCGTCCTGCTGGGCCTTGAGCACCGCGATCTCCAGGTCACGGGACTCCGCACCGTCGGAGGCCGCCACGTCGGCGGTCTCGATGCGGTCCAGGTCTCCCGCCAGACGGGCGCGCAAGGATGCCTCGGCTCCGTGCGGAACCTGGCGGCGTTGCTCGGCGGCCTGGCGCACGGCCTCGTCGAGGGCGTCCAGTCCGCGCGTGGCCAGGGCGATGGCCACGGCGCGCTGGTCGTCAGCCAGGTCATCGGACTCCATACCGACCAACCGGGCCACGATGCCGAGGGTGGGCGATAGCGCCAGGGTGATGGCGATGACCACGAATGTCGTCGCCTGGAGCAGGCGGCTCTGGTCGACGAGGGCCTCGACGCCGACCCCGAGCGGCAGGGAGAATGCCGCGAGACCGGAGACCGGGCCGCGCGTGCCAGCCCATGCGAGGACCACAGCCTCCCGCCAGCCCAGTTGCCCCTCCCCTCGCCGGGATACGGCGGTGTAGGCGAGGACGAAGACGATGCGCGTCGCCATGAGCACGGCGACGACGGCGAGGGCGAGCAGCGGCAGCAGGCGAAGCTCGTCCTCGGGCAGGGCCTGGACGGTCTCCGGGAGCTCCAGCCCGACCAGGAAGAAGGCAGATGCGGTAAGGATGAAGGTGATCTGCTGCCACGCGGCAACGGAGGAGCGCCGTCCCTCGAAGCGACGATGGCTGAGCATCGTGTTGGCCACGATGAGCGCCGTCGCGACGACAGCCAGGATCCCCGATCCGTCGATCGACTCGGCGAGGAAGTAGACCGGAAACGGTGCGATGAGGACGAAGGCGTTCACCACCGTCTGGTCAGGACCACGCCGCACGAGCCAGGCAAGTCCTATGCCGCCGACCACTCCCACGACCAGTCCCCCGATCACGGACTGCACCAGGATCAGGGCGATGTCACCGCCGGACACGCTCCCGGCGGCGGCCGCGGCCAGTGCCACGCGCAGCAGGGTGAGCCCCGTGCCGTCGTTGACCAGGCTCTCCCCTTCGAGGATCGTCACGACGCGCCTCGGCATGGCTACCCGGCGCGCCAGTGCGGCGACGGCAACCGCATCCGTGGGGGCCAGGATGGCCCCCAGGGCGAATGCCATCGCGAGCGGGAGGCCGGGGACCATCGCCGCCGCGACCGCTCCGACCGCGATGGAAGTGACGAGGACCAGGCCTAAGGCGAGGGCGAAGATGGGCTTGCGGAACCTACGGAAGTCGACGTAGGACGTCGACAGCGCCTCGCCGAAGACCAGGGGTGCCAGGATGAGCAGGAAGAGGTTGCCCGCGTCGTCGGGTGCACTGGGGCCGAAGGGCATGAATCCCACGACCACGCCCGCGAGCAGGACCGGGATGGCAATCCCCCATCCGCGCCACCGCGCGATGGCAGCCACCACCAGGGCGACGAGTAGCGCGGCGACGAGTCCTTCGGACAGCTCACCCACCCGTGCAGGCTAGCGGCCTACCGGTCGGAGCTCGCGAGTTCGCTCGGCGCGGGACAGGAGCACACCAGATTGCGATCGCCGTAGGCCCCGTCCACACGGCGCACTGGTGGCCAGTACTTGGCACCGGCCTGCACGCCGGGCGGGTAGCTCGCGGTCCGCCGGTCGTACGCGTGGTTCCATTCGTCCACGAGGCACTCGGCGGTGTGCGGAGCGTTGACCAGCGGATTGTCGTCAGTGGGCCACTCCCCTGCCTCCACTCGCGCGATCTCGGCGCGGATTGCCAGCATGGCATCGCAGAACCGATCGATCTCCGCGAGGCTCTCGCTCTCCGTGGGCTCCACCATGAGGGTGCCCGCCACCGGGAAGGACATCGTCGGCGCGTGGAAGCCATAGTCGATGAGCCGCTTGGCGATGTCGTCGACGCTGACTCCGCTGGTCTTCGTCAGGGGCCGCAGATCGAGGATGCACTCGTGTGCCACGCGGCCGTGAGCCCCGGTGTAGAGAATGGGATAGGCATTGCCCAGTCGCGCCGCGATGTAATTCGCCGACAGGATCGCGACCGACGTCGCGTCCGTGACACCCTGCGAGCCCATGAGCCGCAGGTAGGCGTAGGGAATGGGCAGGATGCCGGCCGATCCCCACGGCGCACCACTCACCGGACCAACGGTGCCGCTCTCCGGGCCCGCTTCGGGACGCAGTGGATGCGTCGGCAGGAAGGGCGCCAGGTGCGTCCGCACTCCGATGGGTCCGACCCCCGGGCCTCCCCCGCCGTGCGGGATGCAGAAGGTCTTGTGCAGATTCAGGTGGGAGACATCAGCTCCGAATCTTCCCGGCTTCGCGAGTCCGACCAGGGCGTTGAGGTTGGCTCCGTCGACATAGACTTGGCCGCCGGCATCGTGGACCATCGCGCAGATGTCACCCACCGCTTCCTCGAACACGCCGTGGGTCGACGGATAGGTGATCATGAGGGCCGCAAGCTCGTCCCCGTGCTCGCCGATCTTGCTCTTGAGATCGTCGACATCCACGTTGCCGTGATCGTCGCACCTGATGACGATGACCCGCATCCCTGCCATGATCGCACTCGCGGCATTGGTGCCGTGGGCGCTGCTGGGGATCAGGCAGATGTCACGCTGTGTCTCACGGCGCGACTGGTGATAGCCGCGGATGGCGAGCAGACCGGCGAACTCGCCCTGACTCCCGGCATTGGGCTGCAAGCTGACCGCGTCGTAGCCGGTCACCTCGCACAGCATCGACTCCAGGTCCCGGATGAGCCGGTGATAGCCCTCCGCCTGGTCCAGCGGTGCGAAGGGGTGGATTCCGGCGAAAGCAGGCCACGTGATCGGCTCCATCTCCGACGTCGCATTCAGCTTCATCGTGCACGACCCCAGCGGGATCATCGAGCGATCGAGCGCGAGATCCCGATCGGACAGTCGCCGCAGGTAGCGCAGCATCTCGGTCTCGCTGCGGTAGTCGTGGAAGATCGGATGACTCAGGTAGGGCGATGTGCGGCGTAGTCCAGCCGGAATGCCTTCCGTGGCCGGGTTAACCATCTCCGAGGCTAGGGGGATGTCGAATGCCGACAGCAGTCGTTCGATGTCGGCTTGCGTCGTGGTCTCATCGACGGTGATGCCGATTGTGTCGTGATCCACGCTTCGAATGTTGATGCCGACCTTCAGTGCTGCCGCGACGAGCGCATCGGCGCGACCAGGCACGGCAATCGTCACGGTGTCGAAGAACACCGGGTCCTTGACAGACAACCCTACGGCGGACACGGACGCCGCAAGCTGCAGCGCGAGACCACGCACCCGGCACGCGATGGCGTGCAGCCCCTGCGGGCCGTGGTAGGCCGCGTACATCGCCGCGACCACGGCAAGAAGCACCTGGGCGGTGCAGATATTGCTGGTGGCCCGCTCACGGCGGATGTGCTGCTCACGCGTCTGGAGTGCGAGCCGGTACGCGGGTGCGCCCTCGGCATCCACGGACACGCCCACCAGCCGGCCGGGGAGAGAACGCTCCAGGCCGGCGCGTACGCCCATGAAGCCTGCGTGCGGTCCGCCGAATCCCATGGGCACGCCGAATCGCTGTGCCGAGCCGACGCAGATGTCGGCACCCAGCTCACCGGGCGGCGTGAAAAGCGTGAGGGCGAGCAGGTCGGTGGCCACGACCGTGCCGATGCCCCGCTCCTTGGCCGCGGCCAGGACTCCGCGGATGTCGTCCACCTGCCCAGATGACCCGGGATAGGAGACGAGTACGCCGAAGGCATCCGCGTTAAGCGAGGCGCTCAAGGACTCCCGGGGCACGGCAGCGATCTCGATGCCCAGCGGTGCGGCGCGGGTCTCCAGCACCGCGATGGTCTGCGGAAGGGTATCGGCATCGACGAGGAAGACATGCCCGTCATGCGTGCGATGCAGCAGCCCCATGGCCTCGGCGGCAGCCGTGGGCTCGTCGAGGAGGGAGGCGGGTGCCACCGGCAGTGCCGTGAGGTCCTCGATCACCGTCTGGAAGGCAAGGAGAGCCTCGAGGCGGCCCTGGCTGATCTCCGGCTGGTAGGGCGTGTAGGCCGTGTACCAAGCCGGGCTCTCGATCACATTGCGCCGGATGACAGCGGGAGTGTGGCAGTCCTGGTATCCGAGGCCGATCATCGAGGTGAGGCGCCGGTTGGCGGCAGCGAGCTCGGTCATCTCCTGCGCGAGCGACGGCTCATCGAGCGGCTGCGGCAGCTGCAAGCCCTCGCGCCACCGGATCGACTCCGGGACCACGTCATCGAGGAACGACGCGAGCGATTGATAGCCCAGCCGCTGGAGCATTGCGGTCTGGTCCGCGTCGTTCGGACCGATGTGGCGGGGGACGAAAGGTGCGTCTGAGATGTCGCTAGCCATGTCTGCTCCCGGCATGCCGTAGGTCAGGCGCACGGCGTACGCCCGACCCCCTCTGGTCCCGCGGAATACCGCGACCTGAGAGCTTCACCGCCCGTGGGCGGCTTGCACCGTCGGTGGGGTGGCGGACCACCCTCTCTCCAGAGTTGCCTTCCCTGCGCGGTTCGGTTGCCTGAGAGTTTCCGGGGCGGTTGCTCCTTCGGCGCCCGGGTTGCCCCGGGTCTCTCCCGCGCAGAGTCATGCAGCGTCTGCAGCCTAGCCGAAATTCCCCGGCGACATGGCCCACCGGGCGGCGACACGACCGCAAGCGCCGGAATCAGCCCGCCGTACCGCGGGCTGCACGCCTGAGGGACAGCTCGTCATCCTCCAGCGCCCATGCGGTGCCACCGTCCATGGGCTCGCCGGGCAGCGAGGCGAGCTGGCCCTCGACCTCCTGCCACACTCGGCCCACGGCAATGCCGAAGACCCCCTGGCCACCCCGCACGAGATCGATCACCTCGTCCTCGCTGCGGCATTCGTAAATCGATGCCCCATCGCTCATCAGCGTGATGCGCGAGAGGTCGTCCCCGCCACGCTGCTCGAGGTGCGCGACTGCGGTGCGGATATTGGAAAGCGAAACGCCGGTGTCGATGAGGCGCTTGACGATCCGCAGGACGAGGATGTCCCTGAACGAATACAGCCGCTGCGTGCCCGAGCCTGCCGCTGACCGAATGCTCGGCTCGACGAGTCCGGTGCGCGCCCAGTAGTCCAGCTGCCGGTACGTGATACCCGCTGCCGCGCAGGCTACGGGGCCGCGATACCCCAGATGCAGTGCTGCGGAGTGCAGCGTCTCCTCCGGGAAGAGCGCGGGCTGATCGACCGTCTTGGGAATGCTCACCGTGGGCAAGGACTCCTCGGGCATGCGCATCGCTGGTGTCCTCCGCCTTGTCCGTCAGCGCCGTGACCCTGACCTTGGGCGCCCTCGTGAAGGGCGGGATGCCACGTTAGGGCGCCGGTGCCGTGGGGTCAACGCGACCCGCCGTGGTGCCCGGTTACGAGTCGGACCCGAAGTCCTCAGGAGTGATCTGGTCGAGGAACTCTCGGAATTTCTCGACCTCGTCTTCCTCATCGTCGCTCTCATCCGGGATCACCACACCGGCCTCGTCGAGGACTCCCTCGGCCACGTGAATGGGACTGTCGGTCCGCAGGGCCAGGGCAATGGCATCGGAGGGCCGGGCGCTGATGGCCGTCCCGTCTCCGAGATCGATCTCGGCGAAGAAGACGCCATCGTCGAGGCGAGTGATCCGCACGTCGAGCACGGAGCGCCCCACGCCATCAATGACGTCCTTGAGCAGGTCGTGAGTCAACGGGCGCGGCGGCACGACGCCTTGCTGGACATAGGCGATCGCCGTTGCCTCGGTGGCGCCGATCCAGATGGGCAGGTAGCGATCGCCCTCGATCTCGCGCAGCAGCACGATGGGTTGATTGGACGGCATTTCCACGCGTACGCCGAGTACTTCGACCCGCTTCATGGCTCGAGACTAGACGACCTCTGTCGCACCAGGGCCACGTGGAGGTCAAGGAGCAGGGCAAGGAGTTCGGTGGCGAGCTGACGCTCATCCATGACCGAGGCACCACCCCGTCGCGGAGCCATGGCCTGCTGGACGAGCCCGACCTCCCGATCCGCAGCGACCCGGAAGGACCGCAGATGCCTGGGCTCGATCCCGAATTGGCCCAGGCGGAACACGAGTCGGCATACCTCGACAGCCGTGCTGTCCATGTCCCCCACGAGTCCGTGGCTGACCAGTTCCTTCAGCGTGGCCGCGTCGACACCGCCGCGCTGAGCCACTTCCGCGGCGCTCATTTTCCGCGGGCGCGCCGGTCGCAACCGTGCGGCAGGAACCGTCCCCTCCGGGCTCTCGGCCTCCGGGAGGCGCAGCCGGTCACGGATGATCGCGAGGGGCAGGAAGTCGTCCCGCTGGAGACGGAGGACCCGGCGGAGCGCCTCGACGTCAGCATCGGCGTATCGGCGGCTACCCCGCGAGGTGCGCAGCGGCTCGATGAGACCCTCGCCCTCGAGGTAGCGGATCTTAGAAGCCGTGAGATCCGGGAACTCCTCCCGGAGTTCCGCCACGACCGCACCGATCGGCCGGAGGGTGCTCACGAGGCGGACCCGACGTCCCCTCCGACGAGGTAGGCGAAGCGATATTTGCCGATCTGCACCTCGTCGCCGGGTGCCAGGGCGCGCTCCTCGATGCGTTGACGGTTGACGTACGTGCCATTGAGGCTTCCGACGTCCCGAAGCAACCAGCCCGAGGCCATCCTGCGCAACTCGGCATGGCGCCGGCTCACGGTCACGTCGTCGAGGAAGAGATCCGAGTCCGGCTCGCGGCCTGCCGTGACCAGGTCACCCACGAGCAGGTACGACGCGCCCTCGCCCAGGCCGCGCTGGACGACGAGAACGGCCTCCCCGGGACCGATGTCCGGCGCGACCCCGGACCCCACCGGGGCCAGGGATCCGCTAGATCCAGGACCCGCCATGCCCACCGACGTAATGTCGTGGGCGACCGGAGCACCGCATACACGGCAGAAGCGATCACCGGAGTCGACAGGATGCTCGCAGCCGGACATGGGAACGGGTCACTCCCCGATGAGCGCTCGATAGGCAGCGGCGTCGAGCGGCTTATCCACGTCGCTGGACGTGCGCACCTCGACCATCCAGCCATTGCCATAGGGCTGCGCATTGACCGTGCCGGGGGCGTTTGCCAACACGTCGTTGACCGCGATGACCGCGCCCGAGACGGGTGCGTAGATCTCACTGACGCTCTTGGTCGACTCGACCTCACCGCAGGGCTGGCCCGCCGTAAGAGCCTGGCCGACCTTGGGGAGGTCGACGTACACGATGTCGCCGAGGGAGTCCTGGGCGTAGTCGGTGATGCCGAAGCGGACCGTCCCGTCACCGGTGGTGGCAATCCACTCGTGCTCAGCTGTGAACAGCAGATCGTCGGGAACGCTGGTCATGAAGTCACCCCATGTCGTCGCTTAGTGCTGTGTGGTCGGCTGCTGCCGCTGAACCTAGCCTTCCGGAACTCGCGCGGCAAGGACGCGACGGGCCTGCTCGAGGTAGAGGACGGCGGCGTACCAGTAGAGGGCGGTGCCCCAGATCACGAAGGCCCAGCCGATGGCACCGAGGACCTGCTCCCACGT
>JAULZJ010000124.1:0-2071 GCA_032117435.1 Candidatus Nanopelagicales bacterium
GGCGCTCCCGAAGTGGAGGGCGTCGAGGTGATCGAGGAGCACATCGACGAGGTGAGCTGCCGGTGGTGCGGCAACGGCGACCGCATCGAGGTCATCGCGCGGCCCGAACCCGGCCACGAGGGGGATAGCCCGCACGACATCGGCGGCGTGTAGCCGGTCGGGCCCAGCGCAGGCAGGCGCTGTCGGCAAGGTTGCCCGCACGTTCCTCGAGCACCTGTGGACAACTGTGCTGGCAACCTTGCCAGCACGAATGGATCCGCGCTGTGGATAGTCGGGGTGCTCGACTGAATCGCACTGTCGGACCCCCCACCTACCGTTGTCTGCGTGACGAGAAGAAGCGTACGTCGAGGGTCTGACGACTCAGGAGGCTTGCACATGCCCGATACCGACATGCCCGATACCGACATGCCCGATTGCGACGACTCCGCGCACCTCGGGGAGCTCGTCATCGACTGCCACAGCTGCGTGGCGCGACCCGCCGCCTGCGGGGACTGCATCGTGAGCGTCCTGCTCGGCCCGCCCAGCAGCATCGGGGGCGAGGAGCAGGCCGCCTTCGCCGTCCTCGCCGGGTCAGGACTCGTCCCACCCCTGCGACTGGTGACGGGGCACGAGGGAGTCGCATGATGTCCGGGTGACCTCTGGGCGCCCCGCACTCGTGACGGCCGTGGCGTTGTACGCCGTTGCCGCTGCTCTCGCGGTGCTCCTCGTGCCCTGGGACAGCGACGTCATGCCCTGGGCGGATCCCGCCCTGCCGGCGTTGGCGGACTTCACCGCCGATCAGGTGGCGGCGATCACCGCCTACGTCGAGGCTGTGTGGCTGCCGGGCATCCTGGGGCTCATCGCGGGCCCGATCGCCGCGGCGATCCTCCTGCTGGTGCCAGCCCTGCGGCGTCGCATCACCGGCCTCGGTCCGCGTGGGCATCCGGTGCTCGGTGATCTCATCGCCGCCGCCGCCGTCCTCGCTATCGTGCGCCTCGCCGCGCTGCCCTTCGCCGTCTGGTCGGCGCAGGTGCGCCGCGACGCGGGCCTGCTCATCGAGCCCTGGGGCACCTGGTGGCTGCGCTGGGCGGGGGAGAGCGCGGTGTACGTCCTCCTGGGCTCTCTGGCCGTCGCCGCGGGCCTCGCGGTCCTGCGGCGCTGGCCGCGTCGCGGCTGGATCGCCGTCACGGCCGCCGCGGGCCTGGTCGCCCTAGTGGTCACCGCGGCAATCCCCCTGCTGCAGCGCATCGAGGGCACGGCTGCGGATCCCGATCTCACGGCCCGCGTCCTGGAGCTCGCCGACCGTGCCGGTGTGGATGTCGCGCATGTCAGTGTCATCGCGGTCTCGGACACCACGCCGGCGATCAACGCCAATGTCTCGGGCTGGGGGCCCACCCGCACCGTCACGCTCTACGACACGGTCGCCACCACGATGTCCGATGCCCAGATCGACGCCCTCATCGCCCACGAGCTCATCCACGTGCGCGAGGGCGACGCTCTCCTCGGTGCCGTGCTCGCCGCGCTGGGAGCGGCCGGCACCGCAGCCCTCGTGGCCGCGCTCATCCTGTCCACCCGGGTGCGGCGATGGCTGCCGCTGACATCACGCGTGCAGACGGCGGCCGTCCCGCTCGCTGTCGCGATCGTGCTGGCTGCTGCGCTCGCGGCCACGGTCGCGGGCGCCAATGTGAGCCGCCCACTCGAGGCGCGGGCAGACCGCGAGGCCATCGCCGTCACCGGTGATCCCCAGGCCTACCGGTCCCTGATCACGCAACTCGCCGTGACCAATAGATCGACCCTCACCCCGCCGAGTTGGCGTTACGCCCTGCTCTTCACGCACCCGACCCCGCTGCAGAGACTGGCGGCGGCGCAGGAGTGACGGTGCGACGCAATGCCTGGCGCCCGACGATGACGAGACCGGTCGCTGTCGCCGCGAGCAGGAGTCCGATGCGCGCCACCTGCAGCAGGACGGCCCACCAGTCGCCGATGAGGAAGCTGCCATAGGCGAACGGGTAGATCACCTGCGTGACTATCAGCATCGGCACGAGCAGCCAGACTGCGACGCGCATCCGACTCTGCGGGTCGAGGAAGGTCA
>JAULZJ010000125.1:0-10259 GCA_032117435.1 Candidatus Nanopelagicales bacterium
AGTCCGCGGGCGGACGCTCGGAGACCCCGACGAGGTCAGGTCGCTGGTGCCAGGCGTTGTCGAGGCGGCCCAACCAATACGGGAAGGAGCCACCACCATGGGCGAAGCAGATGCGCAGACTCGGATCCACTCTGTCGAAGACCCCGCCGAGGATCATGGCGAGGATGGAAAGGTGGGTCTCGGCAGGCATCCCCACCAGCCACTGCGCCATCCAGCGCGTCGTGCGGGGGCTGGCGCCCATATCCCAGGGGTGGACGAAAACGGCTGCGCCGACAGAGGCGCAGTGCTGGAGGAATTCGACGGTCCCGGGGTCGTCGAGATCCCGATCCCCGACGTGATTGCCGATCTCCACGCCGCGGTGGCCCGCGGCGAGCGCGCGGTCCAGCTCGGTGCATGCGGCGTCCACGTCCTGCAGCGGGACCTGGCAGAAGGGAATGAGGCGCTCGGGCAGTCCGGCGCAGATCTCCAGCGTCAGGTCATTGAAGATCCGAGCGACGCTGGCAGCCTCGCTCGCCGGACGCTCATAGGAGAAGAAGACCGGCGTGGGCGACACGACCTGCATGTCGACACCGTCGGCCTCCATGTCGGCGCTGCGCACCTGCGGATCCCAGCACTGATCGGTGACGCGCCGGAATTCACGATCGCCGAGCATGATCATGGCGTCCCGCTCGCCCTCGAGGCGCAACGATGGCCACGGACCGGGCGCCCCCGTCACGGTGCCGAGATCAGGCCAGCCGCGCGGGACGTCGTGGGAGTGGACGTCGATGACGGACAAGATCAGCCCTTGCCGGGGTGCAGGTGCCCGCATCCGGGGCAGGTGCGCGCATCGGTGTCGGCGTAGAACGCCTCGAAGATGACGGGCAGGTCGGCGCTGATGTCGCGCACCTGCAACTCGACCTCGTGCACCATGGCGCTGCACTCAGGGCAGTACCACTGGAACTTCTCCAGGGTGCCCTCCTCGCGGGGGCGCTCGAAGACGAGGCCGATGGAGCCTGCCTCGGGTCGCTGGGGGGAGTGCGGCATGTTGCGGGGCAGCACCCACATCTCGCCCTCGCGGATATCGACGCGCGCCGGACCCTCGGGGGTGATGACGTTGACATGCATGTTGCCGCGCACCTGGTAGAAGACTTCCTCGTAGGGATCGACGTGGAAGTCCGTGCGCTGATTGGGTCCGCCGACCACCATGACGATGAAGTCCTCGTGACCCGGGAACATTTCCTTATTGGCCACCGGAGGCTTGAGGCTGGGACCGTGCTCGTCGACCCAGGCGGTGAAGTTGAGGGTCTTGGTGACGTCGGACATGGCTATTCCCTTCCTTCTGAGCCCGTGGCGCGCACGGCGACGGCCTGAATCTCGATGAGCAGATGGGGATGGGGCAGCTCGCGCACGGCGACCGTGGTGCGCGTCGGCCCGGTGTGGTCAAAGTATGCGGCGTAGACCTCGTTGTATCCGGCGAAGTCCGCCATGTCGACGAGGTAGGAGGTCACCTGGACGAGATCGCCGAGATCGCAGCCCACCGAGCGCAGGATGTCGCGGATGTTGTCGATCACCGCACGGGTCTGCTCGCGGATGTCGAGTGCGACGGTGCCATCGGCTGCGACGGCGACGCCGGCGAAGGTGTCGTCGGCTCGCCGGCTGCTCGTGCCCGAGACCCACACCTGGTCACCGACCACCTTGACGTGGGGATAGGCACCCCGCGGCGTCGCCTTGCCGGGGACGACCCTGGAGATGCTCGCGTCGCCGGACATGGGGGCATTCTCCGCCCCGGGGCGGCCCTCGGCAACGACCGGGGTGACGGTCACGGCAGGAGGGCGGCCGCGAGCGCTTCGCGACGTCGTGCGGACACGCGAGAGGCCGGATCCAGGATCTCGTAGTGGGTATCGCCCGGGATGACCTCGAGGTCGGCGCCGACGCCGTGCCGGCGCAGATGGGCGAGATAGGCATGGCTCTGCGACACGGGCACGTCGACGTCGGCGTCGCCATGCAGCAGGAGGCGGCGTGACATCGGATCGGGAGTGAGCGCCTGCGGATCGGTGACGGCGTACCTCTGCGGGACATCATCGGGTCGGCCGCCCATGAGGGTGTCGATGGCACCGTCGCCGAGGTGCTCGCGACTGCCAAGCGCCAGGCACGCCACGGGCGCGTGCAGCACGATGAGATCGAAGAGAGGTGCCGTCGGATCGGCACCCGGGGCATCCTGCGGGAGGGATCGGCGGGAGGTGGCCCACGCGGCAAGGCCACCGCCGGCGGAGTGGCCGAGCAATGCCCGCCGGCTGGGATCGATGCCGTGGCGTGCGGCCTCGGCCAGGCCCTGGTCGATGGCGGTCGCGACATCGAGCGTCGTGGTCGGCCAGGGGAATTCGTAGGTGCGGTATTCGATGCTCCAGACGGCGAATCCGTGCGCGGCGAGATCGAGGGCGGTGGGCTCCTCGATATCCAGACGCCACACCGGTCGCCAGTAGCCACCGTGGACCAGGATCACGAGAGGTGGACGACCCCTATCCTCGGGGATGAACCACTCGCCGAACTGCCGAGGGTGCTTGCCGTACGGCTCCGTGAACCTGCGCACGCCGTCCATCAGGACAGGTGTCGGCTCAGGGCATCTGCGACGCGCCAGCAGTCGAGGTAGGTGGAATAGAGGGGCACCGGGGCGAAGCGGATGATGTCGGGATTGCGCGTGTCGGCGATGACTCCGTCGAGGTCGCGCAGGATCGCGGCGATCTCGTGGATGTCGCGCGTGAAGCGCACGGAGAGCTGGCAGCCGTGACGTGCGGAGTCGGCAGGCGTGACGATCTCCAGGGCGCCGGGCGGCGCTGACGTGGCGACCGCGGCGAGGAGCTCGCGAAGGTATCCGGTGAGGCGCAGGCTGCGCGCGCGCAGGGAATCCATGCCCACGTCGTCGAAGACCTCCAGTGACACCTGGACCGGAGCCATCGCGAAGATCGGGGGGTTCGAGACCTGCCACGCGTCGGCCGTCGGCGGGGGATCGAACTCGCGTTCCATCCGGAAGCGCAGATCCGAGCGCGTGCCCCACCACCCGGCGAGCCGGGGTAGCGATGTGTCGCGGGCGTGCCGCTCGTGGATGAAGCAGCCGGCAAGTGAGCCGGGCCCGGAGTTGAGGTACTTGTAGGAGCACCAGGCCGCGAAGTCGACGTCCCAGTCGTGGAGGGTCAGGGGCACATTGCCGGCGGCATGCGCGAGGTCCCAGCCGACGTACGCACCGACCTCGTGGCCCGCGGCGGTGATCGCCGGCATGTCGAGCCACTCGCCGGTGAGGTAGTTGACCGCGCTGAAGAAGACCACCGCGACCTCGTCGCCCAGCTCCCGGATCCTGGCGATGACATCCTCCGTGCGCAGAATGTCCTCGCCGTCGCGTGGGCGCATGCGGATGACGTGCTCGTCGGGATCAAGGCCGTGCCAGCGCGCCTGCGAAGCGATCGCATAGCCGTCGGAGGGGAACACGATGTCCTCCATGAGGACCTTCGTACGACGTCCACTCGGGCGATAGAAGGTCGCGAACATCAGGTGGATGTTGACCGTGAGTGAGTTCATGACCACGACCTCGTGCGGCAGCGCACCCACCAGCCGCGCGGTCGGGTCGGTCAGCGCTTCGTGGTAGTCCTTCCACGGCCGCGGTCCGGTGAGCTGCCCCTCGACACCCCACGCGGCCCAGCGATCGAACTCCACGAGCAGCGCCTCGCGCGTGCCCTTGGGTTTCAGCCCTAGGGAGTTGCCGGCCATGTAGGCGACCTCGGGGTACGCCGATCCGGGGGCGTCGGGGTAGTCCAGCGGCGGCACGAATGGCGGGATGAGGAACCTGTCGCGCCAGCCGGGGTCAGCCGCGTCGAGCGCGGGGTCATGGGGGCGCATGCGTCAGATTCTCGTCCGTGCAGACCAGAGCTCGGGGAAGGCCTGCCGCTGCAGGCTCTTCTCGAGCCAGGACAGGCCCGCGGATCCGCCCGTGCCAACCTTCGCTCCCATCGCTCTGCGCACGGCGATGAGGTGCCAGTACCGCCAGGTGCTGAACTCCTCGGCGATGTCGGTGAGCGACTCGGCTAGCTGGCGCAGCGGCTCACCGTGGCCGGTATCGGCGTAGACGGCCACCCAGGCGTCCTCGACTCCCTCATCCCACTCATGCGTGCGCGTGATCTCGGCGGCGAGCACCTGCTGCGGTACGGCGTACCCCTGGCGGGCGAGATAGGCCAGCGCGTCGTCGTAGAGGCTGGGCGCTTCGTATGCCGCGACGAGCTCGGCGTAGTGGTTGCCGGCGACGTGCTTGTGCGGGCGCATCAGCGCCGGGTCCTTGAAGCCCATGAGGAATTCCACGTGCCGATAGAGGAAGGACTGGAATCCGGAGGCCTCGCCGAGCGCGTCGCGGAAGGAGTTGAAGTCGGTGGGCGTCATCCACTTGAAGCTCGTCCACGATGCGTTGAGCCCGTGGAAGTGATCGACGCTGCGTCGCAGTGCGATGAGAGCTTCCGGCAGGTCGTCCTGCCTGAGGAAGCGCTGGGCCGTGCGCCACTCGAAGGCGATGAGGTTGAAGTAGAGCTCCATGATCTGCGACACGACGAGGAACATGTACTCGCCCGGCTCGTCCGTCGCCGTCCGCTGGAGGGTGGCCAGGGTGGAGGCGCGCACGTAGGCGTCGTAGGGAGTCGTCTCCTCGAATTCCACTCGGGGGGCCTGCGTGGGGGCCTGCTCGCGCTCGCGGTTCGAGGGGTTGCGGCGGGTGGTCATGGGGACAGTCTGGTCCTCCGGGGGCCCGCCCACCAGCGACCTCCGGTATCTCCCGGAACGAGCAGAGGGGCTATGCCCTGCGGTCGCGCCTGCGAATCAGCCGAATGGCTGAGGAACCATCCCGCGTTGCCATCCGTCAAGATGTGCGAGAGCCAATCGGCTCAGCCCCTCGGGGGAGACACAGGAAGCAGGGATCATGCGTTCGAGCACCCGCCGCGGCTTCGCCATCGCCGCCGCCAGCATCATCGCCCTCGGCGGAGCCAGCGTGCTCACCGCCTGCGGCGGTTCATCCGACACCACGACGTCGAGTTCCGCTGCGGCGCCGTCCGAGACCGACGGAGGGGCAGGAATGATCGGACCGGTCATCGTCGAGCCCGGCCAGACCACGGCCGAGGTCCAGGTCGGCCGCGTCGTCACCTTCCAGGTCGACGACGTCATGGCGTGGATGATCTCCTCCAGCGATGAGGCTGTCGTGGCCGTCACCGCCGGCAAGGATGATGGTTCCGCCCAGTTCCTCCCCGGTGGCGAGGCCCTGGCCCCCGGCACCGCCGAGGTCACCCTGACCAACATGGACAACACGGACGAGAAGTGGGTCGTCACGGTCACCGTGACGGAGTAGGACTCCTCTCACAGCGATCCCCCGGTCCGCACCCGCTGGTGTGACCGGGGGATCGCTGTCTTTTGCGGGCCAGGAGGAGGACACTGAGCCCATGTGGTGGTTGCTCATCGTCATCGTCCTCATCGTGCTCCTGCTCATCTTCGGCGTCGTTCAGTTCAACAAATTGCGGCGTCTCGACGTCCTGTGCGTCGGAGCGCTCGGGGACATCGACACCCTGCTGACGAAGCGAGCGGACCTGGTGCCCAACCTCGTCGAGACGGTCAAGGGTGCCCGCGACTTCGAGGCATCGACCATCGAGGCCGTGACGCTGGCGCGCACGCAGACGCAGGCGGCACAGTCGATCGACCAGAAGGCATCGGCCGATGCGTCCCTCACCGGGGCCCTCGGCCGCCTCTTCGCAGTAGCGGAGGCGTACCCGCAGCTGACCGCCACCTCGAACTTCCAGACGCTGCAGGTGCAGCTCGCCGAGATCGAGGGCCAGTTGCAGTTCGCGCGGCAGTACTACAACGACTCCGTCGTCCACCTCAACACTGCGCTGCGCACCATCCCTTCGATGTGGTTCGCCGGCGTTGCGGGTGTCAGCCAGCGCGAGGTCTACCAGGAGCCGGACGAGGAACGTCGCGTCGCACCCTCCGTGCAGTTCTGAGGGCACCGCGCATGACCCGCCTCATCGTGCGCGCCGCGCTCGGTCTCGGGGCCGTGGCCATCGCCCTCGGCGCGACAGCGACGCCGGCGTCGGCTGCCGAATCGATCGCGTCGTACGACGTCACGGCGCGTGTGGGAACAGATGGCTCGCTGAGCATCACCGAGGTGATCTCCTACGACTTCGGCTCGGACTCCCGCCGCGGCATCTTCCGCACGATCCCGATGTGGAGCGAACTCCCCGACGGCTCGCGCTGGATGCATCCCGTGACGGTGCAGTCCGTCGAGATGGACGGCAGCCCGGCTCCCTACCTGACCTCCCAGGAGGATCCCTTCCTGGAGATCCGGATCGGCGATCCCGACGTCACCATCACCGGCAGCCATGAATACGTGATCACCTACGTCGTCGACGGCGCCCTGCGCACGATGTCGGCGGAGGACCTCGCCGACGGGAATCCCTACGGCTTTGCTGCGGGTGACGTAGAGCTCTACTGGGATTTCGTCGGCACCGGATGGAGCGTCACGATCGCGCGCGCCTTCGTCGAGGTGAGCGGACCCGGCCCCGTGCTCGCGGCGCAGTGCTTCACGGGGACCTACGGCTCCGCGCTGGGATGCACCGACCGCATCGTGGGCGACACCGCGCAATTCCGCCAGGGCGAGCTCTACCCCGGCGAGGGCCTGACGACGGCCATCGCCTACCCCGGGTCGGCGTTCACCACACCGCCAATGCGCGTCATCGAGTCGGCTCCGCTGTCGAGATCACCGGGTCAGCTCCTGCCCATCTCCCTGGGTCTCGCGCTCGTCTTCCTCGTCATCGCCCCGGTCACGGCGCTGCTCATGCGCCGGCGGATCCGCGGAGTCGACATCCCCTACGCGCCCGTGCAGTACTCCCCGCCCGGTGATCTGCGCCCGGCCGAGATCTCGGTCAGTCTCGACGGGGAGCTCGAGAGTCGCGCCGTGCTCGCCACGCTGCTCGATCTCGTGGCACGCCGCTTCATCACCCTGTCGTCGGATCCCGGTGGATTCATGCGTGCCGCGCGCATCCAGCTGGCGTGGTGGGGTGCGGGCACGGACAGCCTGCGGCCGTGGGAGGAGCGACTGGTGGGCACGATCTTCCAGGGGCGCTCCCAGGCGACGCTGGAGGGCTACGACCCGGCATTCGCCAAGGCGGTCGAGGTAGCGCGCGATGACCTCAAGGCCCAGGCCGTCGTCACGCAGCGACTCAACCCGCGCATGGGCGCCACCAGGGGGATGGTCCTGGCCGGGGCGGGCATCGGCCTCATCCTGGCCATCGTGTCCCTCTTCATCGGGGTCGCCACGGGCAACGCGCTCATCTACGCCGCCGCCCTTCCGGTCCTCGCGGGACTCACCCTGGGCCTGTTCATTGCCGCCTTCATCGTGCCCGATCAGGAGACGATCCAGTCCGCGCGCTTCGAGGCCCAGGTCGAAGGGTTCAAGCGCCTGCTCGACACCGATCCCGGTGTGGCCCGCCGGGAGCTCGTGCAGCGTCTGGGCCTTCCCGACTACGCGGTGTACGCCACCTTCCTGCCCTACGCCGTGCTCTTCGACCTCGAGGGTTCCTGGTCCGGGGCCTTTCCCGATCTCACCGAGGAGCAACTGCACTCCACGGGCCTGTACGTCGTCAGCACTGTCGCAATCCTGGACGCGATCTCCGCCGGTGCCACGACAGTGAGCTCGGCGTACACCGCTCCGAAGTCATCAGGTGGCTCCGGCTTCTCCAGCGGCGGAGGATTCTCGGGTGGTGGCGGCGGGGGTGGTGGCGGTGGCTCCTGGTAGCCCGTTGAGTGGGTAGCTCGTCGATTGGGTAGTTCGTCGAGTGGCGACTCATTGCACGCGACACGCCGTAGCGACACGCCATAACCCGCCACTTAACGAACTAGCGTCGGCTGCCGTGATGGGTTCCCCGGGTCCGTGCCCCGCCTGCGAGACCGTCGAGCTTCAGCGCCGCGGCGGCAAGGACTTCTGCCCCCAGTGCTACTACATCCAGCCGTGCTGCGACGGCGGCGAGTGCGCCGTCTGACGCAGGCATTCTCCGCCCTGATTCGGTCACCCGGTGACGCTTTGCGGGCAGAGTTCGCGCGCTACCCCTAGCCTGGCCTGATGCGCGCCATCCAGGTCACCCGTTTCGGCGGTCCCGAGGTGCTCGACGTCGTCGAGATCCCCGATCCCGATCCCATCACCGGTCTGGAGTTGCTCCAGGTAGATGCCGCCGGGGTCAACTACGCCGACACGCACGCCGTGGAGAACTCCTACCTCTCGGCGCAGGAGCTTCCCTTCATTCCCGGTGCCGAAGTGGTCGGTCGCACCGCGGATGGCCGTCGGCTCTGCGGCTTCACCGCATCGGGAGCGGGAGGGTACGCCGAGCGTGCGCTCATCGCACCCGCGGCGTCGTTCGAGGTGCCCGATGGCGTGAGCGATGCGGCCGCGCTGGGCCTGCTCGTGCAGGGACTCACCGCGTGGCACCTCCTGCGCACCTCGGCGCGCATGGTGGAGGGCGAGAGCGTCGTCGTCCACGCCGCCGCGGGTGGCGTGGGCTCGCTCGCGATCCAGCTCGCCAAGCTCTGGGGCGCGGGTCGGGTGATCGCGGTGGCCTCGAGCGAGGAGAAGCGGCAGCTCGCACTCGACCTCGGTGCCGATGTCGCCATCGACGCGGATCCGGCGGGCCTCACGGCCGCCATGCGCGAGGCCAATGGCGGCAAGCGCGTCGACATTGTCCTGGAGATGGTGGGTGGTGAGACCACCGATGCATCACTGCGCGCGCTCGCGTCATTCGGTCGGCTTGTCGTCTACGGCATGGCCTCGCGCGCCCCGGCGACGCCGATCGCGCCGTCGTCGCTCATGACGGGGTCGCACAGTGTCATCGGCTTCTGGCTCATCGACTGCATGAAGGTCGATCCCATCGGGATGGTGGCTCAGCCGCTCGCCGACCTCGTGCGCCTCGTCGCCTCCGGGGAGCTGCGCCCCCTGCCCGGCTCGGCGTACCCGCTCGAGGATGCGCGTCGCGCACACGAGGACATGCGTGCGCGTCGCACGACCGGCAAGGTCATCCTCACCGCGCGCTGATCACGTGCCCTTGGTGCTGAGGGTGATCTCGAGCCGTGACGCGGCCAGGTCGAGGTTGCGGCTCTGGGCGTAGAGCCCGACGCCCCCGAGCACACCCGCCACGCCGATTGCCAGCACGATCTCAAGGCTCTCGAGCAGATCGACGCCGAAGCCGAGCCACGCGATGAGGCAGCCGACGATCACCAGCCAGCCCGAGGACCACGAGATGGCTGCGAAGAGGTAGACGCGTCGGGCCGTACGCCGTGCGGCCGCGATCTGGGTGGCGTACCCCTGCGCCGAATCGCTCATGTGCGCAGCGTAGGGCCACCTATCGGGCGATAGCGTGAGCGACGTGACGTCACCCGAGGGCCTGGATCTCGACGCCGTTGGACCCTGGCTCACCGCGCAGGGCCTGGTCGACGAGGCCCCGGTCGAGGCGGTGCGGCTCGCCGGTGGCCTCTCCAATGTCACCTACCTCGTGACCCAGGGCGATCGCTCCCTGGTGATCCGCCGCCCGCCACTTGGCCATGTCATGCCCACCGCTCACGACATGGGACGGGAGTTCACGGTGCTGAGCGGCGTCACGCGCGGCGGCTTCCCCGCTCCGCGTCCGCTGGCCTACTGCGATGACGACTCGGTCATCGGCGCGCGCTTCCTCGTCATGGAGTACGTCGCGGGGCGGATCATCAGCAGCGATGCGGCGGCTGCCAATCTCACGCCCGCGGATGCCTCGGCGCTCTCGGCCGAGCTTGTCGACGTGCTCGCCGACCTCCACGCGATCGACGCGGGTGCTGTCGGCCTGGGTGATCTAGGCAGGCCCGAGGGATTCCTCGCGCGCCAGGTGAAGCGCTGGGCGGGGCAGTGGGAGTTGAGCAAGACGCGCGATCTCCCCGCGATCGACGAATTGCTCGTCTGGCTCGGCGACCGGGTCGCGGCCCTCCCCGCTGACCTGCCCTGGTCGATCGTCCACGGCGACTACCGGCTGGACAACGCCATCGTGGACCCCGTCGAGCCGCGTATCCGCGCTGTCCTCGACTGGGAGATGGCCACTCTGGGGGATCCGCTCATGGACCTGGCGACCATGCTCGTCTACTGGTCTCGGCCGGGCGACGAGCTGCGCCACCGCATCCAATTCGCGGCGTTCGTCACCGATCGCGATGGCTTCTGGGAGCGGTCGGCGCTCGTGGAGAGGTACGCC
>JAULZJ010000126.1:0-2442 GCA_032117435.1 Candidatus Nanopelagicales bacterium
GCGCTCGGGTCCGCCCTTGATCTCGACGCCGACCGGCAGGGTCGCCACGTCCACGGTGGCGGTGTACTTGCCGCCCGCGGGTACCGCAATGGTGGCAAGCCCCTCAGCGTCGGTCTGTGCGGAGCCGGTGAAGCCGTCGGGGCCGGTCACGTTGACGATGACGCCGGTCACGGGAGTTTTGTCGGCGCCGTTGACGATGGCGGTGATCGAGGGACCCTCTGCCTGCGCGGGGCCGAATCCCATCAGGGCGGCCGCCACGAAGCCCACCAAAACCAGGACGAGACGGGTGATTCCCCGATGCACTCGGCCTCCTGACGTCAGCAGGGCCCCGACCGGGCCCAAGCGGCGAATGCGAGCATAGTCCGAAGGCCAATGAGGGGGAGCCCAATGACACTTTCGGGACCGACTCGTGTCACGGGCCCCTAGGCCGCGTCGCGAAGGAAGCAGGTGAGGCGAGCCGTGCAGACGGCCCGGCCGGCGTCATCGGTGACCACGATGTGCGAGGTCACGAGGCTCCGGCCGACGGAGAGCGGTGTGGCGATCGCCGTGACCCAGCCATCGCGAGCGGAGCGGTGATGAGTACAGGACAGCTCGATCCCCACGGCGAAGCGCCCTGGGCCGGCATTCAGGTTGGCGAGCACGGAGCCGACACTCTCGGCGAGCACAGCACTTGCCCCGCCATGGAGGAGCCCGAAGGGTTGGGTGTTGCCCGCCACCGGAATGCGCGCCTCCACCCTCTCGGGGGTCGTCTCCACCCACTCCATTCCCATGCGCTCTCCGAGGCCGTCCTTGTCGGAGGCGGAGATGTGCGCCAGCACTTCCTGGTCGGTGGGACGAACGTCGGCTCCGGAGTCATCGGGCATGGCGTCAGCCTAGGCGGCGCCTAGGATCGGCGAGTGACGACGGGCCGGCTCCTCCTCTTCGACGGACACTCCCTCGCCTATCGGGCGTTCTACGCCCTGCCGGTGGAGAACTTCTCAACCGCCTCCGGTCAACCCACGAATGCGGTCTACGGCTTCACGTCGATGCTCATCAACGCATTGCGCGATTTCGAGCCGACCCACGTCGCCGTGGCCTTCGACGTGTCGCGAGCGACGTTCCGCAGTGAGGCGTACGTCGGCTACAAGGCAACGCGAGCCAAGACTCCCGAGGAATTCCGCGGGCAGGTGGACCTCATCCGCGACGTCCTCGACGCCATGGGCATCCGCTACCTAGAACGCGATGGATACGAGGCCGACGACGTCATCGCCACGCTGGTCACGCAAGCCGAGGGCGCGGACATGGAGGTCTCGGTGATCACGGGTGATCGGGACGCCTTCCAGCTCGTGTCGCCCGCCACGACCGTCCTGTACCCGCGCAAGGGCGTGTCCGACCTAGCGCGGATGACGCCGGAGGCCGTCGAGGAGAAGTACGGCCTGACGCCGGCGCAGTACCCCGACTTCGCGGCTCTGCGTGGCGATCCGAGCGACAACCTCCCCGGCATCCCCGGCGTGGGAGAGAAGACCGCGACGAAATGGATTGCCGAGTATGGCTCCCTGTCACAGCTCGTCGACCACGCTGATGAGGTTCGCGGCAAGACAGGGGAGGCACTCCGCGCAGCGCTCCCGCAGGTGCTCATCAACCGGCAACTCACCGAACTCGTGCGCGATGTCCCTATCGATGCGGACATCGATCAACTCGAACGCCGCTCGCCGTCGCCTGAGGCCGTCCATGAAGTCTTCGACGCTCTGCAGTTCCGTGTCCTGAGGGATCGGCTCTTCGACACGCTCGATGTCGAGGCTGTCGCCATGGCGCCAGGCACGGATGTCGAGGTGGCCCGCGTGGGTTCCGGGGATTGGGCGACGTGGCTGGGAGCCCTGGCGGGTCCCGTCGCCGTCGCGCTGAGCGGGTCCTGGGGGGCCGGCACCGGGCGCATCGACGGCCTCGGCTTCGCGGGGACGGAGGGAGCAGCCGCAGCCGTGGGCGAGTGGGATGCGCTGGACCCCGGGGACCGCAAGGCCATCGTGGCGATGTTGGCCGATCCTGGGCGGGCCAAGATCCTGCACGACGCCAAGGGGCCGCTCCTGGCGCTGTGGGCCGAGGGGCATGACCTGCAGGGCGTCGTCTCGGATACCGCCCTGGCCGCCTACGTCGTCCAGCCGGGTCAGCGGGCCAACGATCTTGAGGCGCTCTGCGAGCGCTATCTCGGCCGCATGATCACCGCGGGGGACTCGGGGCAGCTGACCCTCGGTGAAGACCGCGGCGACGGTGACCTGGCGGCTCAGGCGGCAGCGATCGGGGAGCTTGCGGGGGTGCTCGACAGCCAGGTCGTCTCGAGGGGTGCCGAGGCCCTCCTGAGAGACGTGGAGCTTCCCCTGGAAAGGGTGCTCGCCGACATGGAGCGGATCGGTATCGCGGTCGACATGGCGGGACTGCAGGCGCTCTCGACGGAGTTCGGCGATC
>JAULZJ010000127.1:0-2240 GCA_032117435.1 Candidatus Nanopelagicales bacterium
GGTGCCTCGCGGAGAAGGGCTCGCTCCACCCGCAGGGTGACCTTCACGACCGCGCTCAGCCGCTCAGTCCCCGGGGCGGCCACAGCACGGCGACAGCCCGCCCCCGCACCTGGTCCAGGCCCAGCGTGCCCTGCTCCACATCGAGCACCACCCTGCTGTCGCGTGCCGCCGTGCGCTCGTCGGCGAGCACGAAGATCCGACCTGCGGGGACGACCACCTCGAACTCGACCTGGTCGGTCGCGCCTGCGCGATAGGGCTCTTGCAGGGGGACCCCATCCACCGTGATTCTGCCCGCGCCATCGCAGCATGCGACACGCTGCCCCTCCTCGGCGATGACGCGCACGAATGCCTGACCATCCGGGCTCTTCCATGTATCGGGACTGCGCACGAGCACCACGTCGCCGGACTCGACGGCACCCCAGGGGGAGACGAGCACTCGCTCACCGGGTGACAGCGTCGGCATCATGGCGTCATCGCCGACATAGGCCACCTGACCCAGCCCGAGGCGCACCAGGACGGCCAACGCGGCGACGATGACGGCGACAATGCCCACCTCGCGCGCCACGACGAGGGCTCGCCTCCCCCGCGAGCGCTGTGGCTTCGGCGCAGCGTGGCGCCCACGGACGATGGGGATGGGCTGGGTGTCGTCGTGGGGCCGAACGGCGGTCATGGCGACGCGGGCGCCTCGTCGAGGGCGGGCTGCTCGAAGGTCGCCGGGATCTCGAGGACCTGTGCGCTCCCCAGCGGCCAGACGACGGCGAATGCGCGGCCGATGACCCTGTCCTCGGGCACGAATCCGCCGCCGGGATCTCCCATGTGCGCGCGCGAGTCCGCCGAGGCCGAGCGATGGTCGCCCATCACCCAGAGCGCGCCCTCGGGCACGAGGACATCGAAGGATTGCTTGCTCGGCGGATTGTTGCGGTAGAGGTATGGCCGCTCGTCGAGCGGGACGCCGTTGACCGTGATGCGGCCATCGGCATCGCAGCAGACCACGCGGTCACCGCCCACGCCGATTACGCGCTTGATGAAGTCCGTGTCGCGTGGTGGAGCAAGGCCGACGATCTCGCCCATGAGCCGGCCGACCGTCTCCAGGGGCGAGCGCTCTGGCTCCACGATGTCCCCGATGATGAACGATCCCGTGCCATCGAAGACGATCACATCACCGCGCTCGACGGGCCGCAGGTGGTAGACGACCTTGTTGACGAGCACGCGATCGCCGACCTGGAGGGTGTCCTCCATCGAACCCGACGGAATGTAGAAAGCCTGTACGAGGAAGGTCTTGACGACGAAGGCGACGAGGAATGCGCCCAGGATGAGAAGGGGGAATTCCAGCCACGCCGGGATACGCGGGCGGGACCTCGCGGCTGACACATCGTCGGACGACGACTGGCCCACGGTGGTTCCCTCGCCCGGACCGGTCTCGCTCATGATGGCTCGTCAGTCGTCGTGGCGCACCCGCGGGAGCGGGTCACTCGGCCGCGGCGGGCGTGGTGTCGCGAAGCTCCTTGATCTTGGCTGCCTTGCCGCGCAGGTTGCGCAGGTAGTAGAGCTTGGCCCGACGCACATCACCGCGCGACACGACCTCGACCTTGTCGATGATCGGAGTGTGCAGGGGGAAGGTGCGCTCCACGCCGACACCGTAGGAGACCTTGCGGACGGCGAACGTCTCGCGAACGCCATCGCCCGCACGACCGATGACGACTCCCTGGAAGATCTGGACACGGGTCTTGTTGCCCTCGACAACCTTGACGTGCACCTTGACGGTGTCACCGGGCCGGAAGTCGGGAATGTCCTCGCGTAGGGACGCGGAATCGAGATCGTCGAGGGTCTGCATGGCGCAATCACTTCCTGCCGGCGCCACAGGTCGCCCGCGGTCGATCCCCCCTGATGCGGAGGGCACGGCTCCCCGCCCGGGTCCGGGCGGGAGATCTGCCCCCTACGGCCGATCCCCTGTGGCGGACCGGCCCCCACGTGGGCGGGAGCAGCCTGGAAAGTGTGCCACAGGCCCGATTCCCCTCATCCACCCAGGTCGTGGGCGTCCTGGCCCGGTCGCATCCTCCTCGTGCGCTCACGAGCCTGCTCTCGCCGCCAGCCGGCGATGCGGGCGTGATCGCCGGACAGGAGCACCTCCGGCACCTCGCGGTCGCGCCACACCTGCGGCCGCGTGTAGACGGGCCCTTCCAGCAGGCCCTCCATGGCACCCGGTGCGAAGGAGTCGTCCGTGATGCTCTCCTCGTTGC
>JAULZJ010000128.1:0-2858 GCA_032117435.1 Candidatus Nanopelagicales bacterium
GTTCGGCAGCCACTTCGGGGACAAAGTGGCTGAGCGGCAGCCACTCCGGGGACAAAGTGGCTGAGCGGCAGCCACTCCGGGGACATCCGGGTGATGGCCGCGACGTGCAGGTGACGCGGCGGGTGGGATCACACGGTCCGCCCCCGGAGAGCTGTCGACCATATGGCGGCCATTCGGTCGACGGGGCGCGTCCGGAGCAACCATTCGGTCGACGGCGCACCGCGTCCGACGACGACGTCAGCGCACCCGGAGCGGCCAATCGGTCGACGGCGCACCGCGTCCGACGACGACGTCAGCGCAGGGCGCGCGAGCGATACAGCGGGTCCTTGCCGAGGACGCGCTCCGCCGCGAGACGTCCCGAGACCAGGACCATGGGTACGCCGACCCCCGGCTGGGTGCCCGATCCGGTGAAGACGACGTTGTCACCCCAGATATTGCGCGGCCGGAAGGGTCCAGTCTGCAGGAACGAGTGCGCTGCCGCGAAGGGTGCCCCGCGCTCCATCCCGCGCTGCTCCCAGTCGAGTGGGGTCGTCGTCGACTCCACCTCGATGGCGTCCCCGAATCCTCGGTAACCGCGCTCCTCGAGCACGCGCACGACCTCGTCGCGGTAGCGCGGCCCCTCGGTGCGCCAGTCGATGGGTGCGTCGAGGTTGGGCGTGGGGAAGAGCACGTAGTAGATCTCCTTGCCGTCGGGCGCGAGGCTGGGATCGGAGTGCGATGGATTCGTGACCAGCAGGCTGGGGTCGCTCATCAGCCGCTGCTCGTCGATGAGCTCGCGGAAGACACCCTTCCATGACCTGCCGAAGTGGATGTTGTGATGGGCGATCTGGGAGTACGACGCCGAGGAGCCGGCGAGAAGCAGGAAGCACGAGGGCGAGTAGTCGAGGCGGCGTACGCCCCACGGTGAGCGGCCGAGGAGGTCGCGGTACGCGACGGGCAGGTCTGGGTTGAGGACGACCACATCGGCCTCGATGCGCTCGCCGTCGGCGGTGTGCACCGCGACCGCGCGCTGGCCCCGCGTCTCGACGCGGGTGACCTCGGTGCCGTAGCGGAAGGTCACCCCGTGCTTCTCAGCGGCGGCGGCCATCGCCTGCGGCACGGCGTGCATGCCTCCCTTGGGGAAGTACACGCCCGCGACGGAGTCCATGTAGGCGATGACCGCGTAGATCGCGAGGGCGTCGTACGGCGAGAGCCCGGCGTACATTGCCTGGAATGAGAAGACGCGCTCGGTGCGCGGGTCGCGCAGGAACTCGCGGACCTTGGGCGCGAGGCGGCGGAAGCCGCCGATGGCGACGAGGCGCGCGAGATTCGGGGTGAGCAGGTCGAAGGGCGAGTCGATGTTGCGGTCGATGAAGTCCGTCATCTCATAGCGATAGAGCTGCGAGACGAAGTCGACGTACTTGCGGTAGCCGGCGGCCTCATCCGGGCCGATGACCGTGCGGATCTCCTCGGCCATCTCGTCGACATTGGCATGGACGTCGAGGCGGGAGCCGTCGGGGTAGAAGGAGCGGTAGAGGGGTGCGACCGGGGTGAGCTCGAGCCAGTCGTCCATGTCCTCGCCCACGCTGTCGAAGGCATCCGCGATGAGGTCCGGCATGGTGAGGACGGTCGGGCCGGTGTCGATGTGGAAGGTGCCCGAGCCGGACTCCAGCTCGATCCGTCCGGCCCGTCCACCGGGCACCTGCTCGCGCTCGAGCACGGTCACCTCACGACCGGCACCCGCGAGGCGCATGGCGGCGGAGAGACCGCCGAGTCCCGCGCCGACGACGACGATGCGCTCGGTCGGGCCGACAACAGTGCGGGGCATCACACGCTCCTTCGGGTGGCCGCGTAGGCGAGGCTGGTGAGCACATCGCGTGCGGGTGATTGCAGTTCTACGGAATCGAGCGAGGCGATCGCCTGATCCGTGAGCGACTCGATGAGTCCCTCGGCATGACTGAGTGCGCCGGTGTCGGAGATGACCTCGCGCAGCAGGGCCACGCCCGCAGCATCGAGACCCGGATCGCCGAGGTGGCGGCGGATCTGGGCCGCCTGGGCCGGGGTGGCGCGATCCATGGCCGTGGCGATGAGCACGGTCCGCTTGCCCTCGCGCAGGTCGTCGCCGGCGGGCTTGCCGGTCTCCGTGGGGTCGCCGAAGACGCCGAGGACGTCATCGCGGAGCTGGAAGGCCTCGCCGAGGGGGAGGCCGTAGCCGGTGTACGCCGCGGTGATCGACGCGTCGGCACCCGCGAGCGCCGCGCCCATGTGCAGGGGTCGCTCGATGGTGTACTTCGCGGACTTGAAGCGCACGACGCGCATCGCGCGCTCGACCGATCCACCACCGCGTGCCTGCTCGAGGAGGTCGAGGTACTGCCCGGCCATGAGCTCGGTGCGCATCTCGTCGTACACGCGCTTCGCCGCGTCCAGCCGCTCGGCCGGGACGCCGCTGGTGAGCAGCAGCTCATCGGCCCACGACAGGCACAGGTCGCCGAGCAGGATCGCGGCGCCGACACCGAAGGCCTCGGGCGATCCGAGCCACTCGGACCCGCGATGGAGCATGGCGAAGCGATGGTGCGCCGACGGCATGCCGCGGCGGGTGTCCGAGCCGTCCATGACGTCGTCGTGGATGAGCGCGCAGGCCTGGAGGAATTCCAGGGCCGCGGCGGCCTTGAGGGCATCCTCGCCGTCGATCCCCCCGGCACCGCGATAGCCCCACCAGCAGAACGCCGGACGCAGTCGCTTGCCCCCGCCGAGGAGATCGCTCACCGCCTCGGCCAGCGGATCCAGGTCATCGCTCACGCCGTCGAGGATGTAGCGCTGCCCCGCGATGAAGTCGTCGACGGCCTTCTGCACGCGCGGGCGCAGATCCTCGACATCGA
>JAULZJ010000129.1:0-24206 GCA_032117435.1 Candidatus Nanopelagicales bacterium
AACGGGCGGTATACGTGCAGTGCGCGTCAGACGTCGTACCTCTCATGCACCAGGCAGAAGGGATGCCCCGCGGGATCGAGGAAGACCCGGAAGGCATCGGGTGAGGGCTGGACCTCGTCCTTGACGGCGCCGAGGGCGAGCACCTCACGCTCACCGGCGTCGAGATCGGGCACCGTGAAGTCGAGGTGCATCTGCTGCGGATGGTCCTGGCCGGGCCACTGCGGCGGCCGGTAGTCCGCCACCTGCTGGAAGGCCAGCGTGACGCCACCGGCGCCGACCAGCTGCACCCACTCGGGGTAGTCGTCATGCGGTGTCGACTCCGGCCAGCCCGTGATCGCCGAGTAGAAGGCCGCGAGCGCGCGCGAGTCAGGGCAGTCGAGGGCGACGAGCTGGAAGCGCGCGATCGCCATCAGGACTCCGGCATCGCCAGCGGGCCGGACTTGGCCTGGGGGAAGTAGTCCTGGCCGATCCCCGAGGTGCGCTTGGGGATCATCACGGTGCGCAGCCAGGACACGACCTCGTCGCCGTCCTGATTGAGCCCTCGAGTCTTCATCGTGATGATGCCCATCTCGGGACGCGAGGAGCTCTCGCGCTTGTCGATGCAGATGCTCTCGGCATAGATGGTGTCGCCGATGTAGACCGGATGCGTGAGCTTGATGTCGGTCCAGCCGAGATTGGCGACGGCGTTCTGGCTCATGTCGATGACCGACAAGCCGAGAACCAGCGCGACAGTGAGGCCGGAGTTGACGATGATGCGCCCGCCCGTGATCGGGTTGGTCTCGGCCAGGTGGGCGTTGAAGTGGTTCTGATTGGTATTGCACGTGAGGAGGGTGAACCACGTGGAGTCCGCCTCGGAGATCGTGCGCCCGAAGGGATGCTGGTAGGTGTCGCCGACGGCGTAGTCCTCGAAGAATCGCCCCAATTGGGCGGGGTGCACGGTGGCCATGGCCCCATCCTGCCCGGAGATGGGGCATTGCCCCCTCCGGGGGGAGCCGGATGGCCTCATCGGCCGCTACGGGTGACAATCGACCATGACCTCCGAGGCCTCCACCACGTCCGTCGAGGCCGCCGCGCGGGTCGGCACCGCCGTGCAGTCGGTGATCTCCGGCAAGCCCGAGACCGTGCGCCTGGCCATCACCGTGCTCCTCGCCGGTGGGCACCTCCTCATCGAGGACGTGCCCGGAGTGGGCAAGACGATGCTGGCCAAGTCGCTCGCCCGCGCGCTCGGCTGCTCAGTACGGCGCATCCAATTCACGCCCGACCTCCTGCCGGGTGACGTGGTCGGGGTGAGCGTCTTCAACCGCGAGACCCGTGACTTCGAGTTCAAGCCGGGTGCGGTCTTTGCCAATATCGTGCTCGGCGACGAGATCAACCGCGCCTCGCCCAAGACCCAGTCCGCGCTCCTCGAGTGCATGGAGGAGGGCCAGGTGACCGTCGACGGTACGACGTATCTCCTCGGTCGGCCCTTCATGGTTATCGCCACCCAGAACCCGGCCGAGATGGAGGGCACCTACGCCCTCCCCGAAGCGCAGCGCGATCGATTCATGGCACGCGTGCACATGGGATATCCCGATCGGACCGCGGAGATCGCGATGCTGCAGTCGCACAGTGCCGACGAGCCCCTCGAGGCCGTCGTGCCGGTCACCGATGCCGCCGAGGTGCGGGACATGATCGATTCTGTGCGTCGGGTGTACGTCGCCCCCGCCATCGACGCCTACGTCGTCGACCTGGTCGGCGCCACCCGGCAGCACCCCCATGTCCGCCTCGGGGCCTCCCCGCGAGCGGCACTGCACCTGATGCGCGCGGCGCGTGCGTCGGCAGCCCTCGCCAGCCGGGGCCACGTGCTCCCCGATGACGTGCAGCGCCTCGCCGCACCCGTCCTCGCCCACCGGCTCGTGCTCACCACCGATGCGCACCTCGCGCGCACGAGTGCCGAGGATGTCGTCGCCGAGATCGTCGCGCGGGTGCCGCTCCCTGCGGGCACATGAGACTGCGCGCATGAAGCGGGCCCTCTCGGCACTCACCTTCCGCGGCAAGGCGCTCATCGCCGTCGGCCTAGGCCTCGGTGTCGGTGCGGCCCTCTCCGGACAGCGCGATGTGCTGCGCATCGCGGTGCTGCTCCTCGCACTCCCGCTCATCTCCGTCTGGCTCGCGAGCCGCACCCACTTCCGACTCGGCGCCGAGCGCAGCATCGCGCCGCGGCACGTGCCGGTGGGGAGCACGGCCGAGGCGACGCTCACGGTCACCAACCTCGCGCGCGGGCGCACCGGCACGCTCCTCCTCGAGGAGGCCGTCGACCCACGCTTGGGCGCACCGGTTTTCCGCGTGCTGGAGCACGTGGAGTCGCAGGGATCGCGCTCTACCACCTACCCCCTGGAAGCGGTGCAGCGCGGGCGCTACGACGTAGGCCCGCTCTCGGTCACGGCGATCGACCCCTTCGGCCTGGTCCGGCTGACTCGGGCCTTCACATCGCGGCAGAGCGTGCTGGTCGTGCCTCGCGTCCTGGCGCTCGACGGGTCCGTCGATGCCGATCGACGGGGCCGCGGCGATCGCGCATCGTCCGCGCTCAGCGCGGGAGGCGACGACGACATCATCCCGCGGGAATACCGGCCCGGCGACGACCTCCGGCGCATCCACTGGCGTGCCTCGGCGCACACCGACGAGCTCCTCGTGCGTCGCGAGGAGCAGCCGTGGACCCGGCACGCGACAGTGTGCGTCGACATCGCCCCCGATGGCGTCGGCGGCCCGACATCCCCGGTCGAGGTCGGCCTCAGCATGGCGGCGAGCGTCTGCGCGCACCTCATCGCGCGCGGCTGGTCGGTGCGACTGGAGACCCTCGACGGCCGTTGCCTCGTCGCTGCGGCTGAGGGATCCACGGGTCAGGCCCGCGTGCTCGAGGCCCTCGCCACCGTGCGCCCCACACCCGGTCGCGCGGCCCTGCGCACCGGATCGGATCTGTCGGTCGTCATCCTGCCCGGGACCGCCGAGGCACTAGGCGTCGTACCGCCCGTGCACCATCGCTCGCTGGCCTTCGTCATCGACGTGGGCGCCTGGGGCCTGTCCGGCATCGACGGGCGCGAGGCCCGCGAGCGTCTGGGTGCCCAGGGCTGGCACGCGGCAGCAATCACCGCCGCACCGGAGAGCCTCCCGGAGGCTTGGCGGGCGGCCGTCGACGACGCGACCCTGACGGCGACGCGATGAGCAGCGTCGTCGATCGCGTGCGGCCAGGGGCGACCATCGCGTCCGCCATCGCGACCCTCACCGCCTCGCTGAGCGTCCTGCCGCTCTTCGACTCCGGCCGCTGGATCATCCCGACACTGCTCTCGGTCATCACCATGGCCATTGTCGGCGCGACCTCGCGGGCGATCGCCCTGCCCGCTCCGCTGCAGCCCATCCTGCAGCTGCTCGCCCTGCTGACCCTGCTCACCGTGATGTTCGCGCAGCCCGCGGCTGCCCTGGGCATCTTCCCGGGGCCCGTCGCCCTCGGCGAGCTGCAGGACATCGCACGTGTCGCACTCGCGGAGGCAGAAGCGGCTGTCGCCCCAGTGCCCACCACGGACAGTCTGGTCTTCCTCGCGGTCGGCGGCATCGGGCTCGTGGCGCTCACCGTCGACACCATCGGCGTCACGCTGCGCCTGCCGGCCCTGGCCGGGGCCCCGCTGCTCCTGGTCTACGCCCTGCCCGCCGCCGTCGTGCGCGGGGGTGTGCCCTGGTGGCTACTCCCACTCGCCATCATCGGCTGGCTCCTGCTCCTCGCCGCCGACGCGCGCGATGACGCGCGCTCGTGGGGTCCCCTGCTCTCACGGCGACCCGAGGCACGCACCGGCCCGCGAGCCCATCCGCGCGCACCTCGCCCGCGCGCCGCGACCGCGGGCGCTGCACTCCAGGTCGCCCTCATCGCCGTCGTCGCCGCCCTGCTCCTCCCCACCGCCATCCCCGGCCTCAGCGAGCCCGTCTGGGTGAGTCCCACCGGGGATCGCCCCGGCATCGGGGGGCCGGGCGCGGTCACCGTGGATCCCTTCGCCTCGCTGCGCCGCGATCTCGTGGAGAACCCGGACCGCGAGGTCCTGCGCTACCGCTCGACGAGCGATGTCGACGGCTATCTGCGCCTGGTCAGCCTCGACACCTTCGACGGCGTGACCTGGCGAGCGAGCGACGCGGTCATCCGCGTGCCGATCGCGGATCCCCTCGGCCCACCCGATGCGCGCAATGTCGGTCGCATCGACGAGTCGACGTGGGATGTGCGCATCAGCGATCTCGATAACGCCCAACTGCCGGTGCCCTACGCCGCGTCGGCCATCGCGTCTCTGGGCGAGCCCCTCGATGACCGCTGGACCTGGGACCCCGAGACGCGCACGGTCGGCGGTATCGGCGTCTCCAGTCGCGATGCGGCGTACTCCGTGACTTCATACGACATCGATCCCACGCGCGCAGAACTGCGGGACGCCACCCGCCGCGCACCCGATCCGCTGCTGCCCTACCTGCGACTGCCCGATGACATCTCGCCCCAGGTGGCGCTCATCGCCGATGAGGTGACCGCGGGTGTCCAGATCCCCTATGCGCGTGCCGAGGCGCTCGTCGACTTCTTCACGGAGAGCGGCGGCTTCTCCTACAGCACCAATGTCGTCACGCCCCCTGGTGCGGATCCGCTGGAGTCCTTCCTCGACGAGCGCATCGGCTACTGCCAGCAGTTCGCCGGCACCATGGCGCTCATGGCACGCGCCCTCGACATCCCCTCGCGCGTCGTCGTCGGCTTCACCGGCGGTCGGCTCAGCGACGATGGTGAGTACGTCGTGCAGGCACGCAATGCGCACGCGTGGCCGGAGCTGTGGTTCGACGGCATCGGCTGGGTGCGCTTCGAGCCGACCCCGCGCATCGGCGCGGGCGTGGTGCAGCCGGACTACTCCCGCGATCGGCCTGACCGCGAGTCGCCGGATGCCCCGGAGCCCAGCGCGGCACCGGAGGTCGACGTGCCCGACGCCGCTGCCCCGCTGCCGGCCGGGGGCACCTCGGGTGCGCCGTCGCTACTCATCGCGGCCGCGATCGCCGGGCTGGTCCTGCTGCTCGCCCTGCCGTCGCTCATCGTCGCCTGGCGCCGGCGCCGGCGCACATCGCGCCCCGATGCACGCGAGCGCATCGAGTCGACCTGGCGTGACCTCGGCGAGAGCATCACCGACCTGGGCTGGACTTGGTCCGCGGCGTGGACACCGCGCGAGGCCGCCAATGCACTCGCCCGCCAGGTGCGCCTCGGCGATGCGGAGCGTGCGGCGCTGCGTCGGCTCGTGTGGTGGATCGAGCAGGTGCGCTATGCGCCGCCGGCGATCGATGTCGTGCCGCCGTCACCGACCGAGTTGCGTGAGGACATCGCGGTGCTGCGGCGGGCAGCCGATCGCGGTGCGGTGCGCTCGCGGCGCATCCGGGCACGTATCGCGCCGGCATCGCTGCTGGGTGTTGGCTTGCGCGATAGCGCGGTGGACGGCGAGAAGGTCGAGCAGAAGGTCTAGCCGAGCATCAATCGGGCTACTACTGCTGCGGGCCCTCGTCGCGGCGCTTGCGCCAGCGATCCTCGAGGCGGTCCATGAAGCCGGAGGACTGCTTGGGCGCGCGTCGCGGCGAGGCACTCGGCGCGTCACCGGTCGCGGGTGCGGCCTCGCTCTCGGCGGCAGGGGCCGCCGCACGACCGCGGAGGCCAAGGTAGGTGAGGGTCGCGCCGACCACCATGATCACGAAGCCGGCCACGCCGAGGGCGATGAGCGGCAGGATCGCGCCGAGCATGAGGAGGGTGATACCGCTGAGGAGCACGAGCACTCCGAGTGCGGCACGCCCGCGGCTTGACCGGCCATTGGCCGTGCTGCGCAGCGAGGTCGCGAACTTGGGGTCCTCGGCATAGAGGGCGCGCTCCATCTGCTCCAGCAGACGCTGCTCGTGCTCGGACAGTGGCACCGCGGACCTCCCCTCGTGGACTTCCTCACAGGATAGGCGTGTCCGGCCAGTCTGGAAACCCGGCGGGTCGATTTGCCCTGTCCGATTTCCCTCGGAAGGCCCCCACATGGGGGCCAGGCCTCACTCCGGGTCGTCCTCCACCCAGAGCCGGGCCGGGCGGACGACGTCCTGGCCGAAGCGCTCCCGGAGCCGGTCGGCGGCCACCTCGGCCGCCCGGCGATCCACCGGCGAGGCGGTCCCATCGTCGAAGGCGAGCTGCTCGACGCTGTCCTGGAGATCGACGAGGCTCTCCAGGCGTACGCCGACAAGGCGGATGCGGGCCCGCTGCAGGCGCAGGGCGGCGTACAGGTCGACGGCGGTGTCGTAGATGACCTGGCCGACATCGGTCGCGGTCTCGAGGGTGCGCGATCGCGTGATGGTGGTGAAGTCGGCGAAGCGGATCTTCAGGACGACGGTGCGACCGCGGATCTGGTGGCGGCGGGCTCGTGCGGCGACCTTCTGGGCTAGGCGCAGGATCTCGCGGGCGACGATCTGCGGATCGTCGACGTCACGGGCGAAGGTCTCCTCGTTGCCGATGCTCTTCTCCGCCACATCCGGCACGACCTCGCGATCATCACGGCCCCACGCCAGACCGTGCAGCCGCTGTCCCGAGGCCTGGCCGAGGGCGCGGATGAGGGTGTCCACCGGCGTGTGGGCGAGGTCCCCCACCGTGCGCAGCCCGAGGGCGACGAGGCGCTCCTCGGTGCGCTCCCCCACCCCCCAGAGCGCGCCGACAGGCAGGGGGTGCAGGAAGGCCGTGACCTGATCGGCGGGCACGACGAGGAGTCCGTCGGGCTTGATCTGGGTGGAGGCGAGCTTGGCGACGAACTTCGTCGGCGCCACGCCGACACTGCACGTGATGCGCTGCTCGTCGTAGACGCGCGCGCGGATGAGCTCGGCGATCGCGGTGGGCGCGCCGAGGCGACGCAGCGCGCCGGAGACATCGAGGAATGCCTCGTCGAGGCTGAGCGGCTCCACGAGCGGGGTGATGGAGTTGAAGAGGGCCATGACGCCGGCACTCACCTCGGCGTAGCGCTCGTGGTGCGGCTCGATCACGATGGCATCGGGGGCGACACGACGCGCGCGCGACATCGGCATGGCGGAGTGCACGCCCATGGCGCGGGCCTCATAAGTGGCAGAGAGCACGACACCGCGTCCGCCGCCGCCGACGATGACGGGCTTGCCGCGCAGCTCGGGGCGCGTGACGAGCTCGACGGAGGCATAGAAGGCGTCCATATCGACGTGGAGGATCGGGCAGCCGGTGTCGTCAGTGCCCAGGCCGGTGGCTCCCGGGGTGCGGCGGAGCTGGCTGCGGCTCATGTGAGCATCCTCGCCTGAATGGGTACCGCCTGAATGGGTATCGCGCCTACCACCCGCTGCTCCCGGGACTGGAGTGCCAGAGCTTCGACGGTGGCGCCTTCGACGGCGCGGCGCGTCCCTGCCGGGCCGTCGCCGATCCGGTGTCCGCAGGCTTGATGTCGGCGTAGGGCGACTGCCGGAATCCGCTGGCGTGCACGAGCACACGGCGGGGACCCTCGGGGGGCGCGGGACGCGGCGAGGCGGCGATCATCTCGGCGACGGCCTCGGCGCCTTCGTGCGTCCAGGTCTCGTGGACCGCGCCGAGATCCCAGGCGCCGGTGGCGCGCAGGGACACACCGCGCGGACCGGTGCGGCGTAGCTCACCGCGCACGAGCAGCAGCCAGGAGCCGAAGATCGTCGAGGCAGCAGGCCCCTGGACATCGTCGAAGAACGCCGCATCGACCGGGCCGGTGGCGTCGTCGAGGGTGAGGAAGATGACGCGACGACCACTGCGCACCGGTGGGGTCTGCACGGCGACCTTGACCCCCGCGATGAGGATCTCTGCATGCGAGCGCAGGGAGAGGAAGTCGCACCCGCGCACAAGCGGCGGGCGCCCAGCAGCGAGCGCATCGAGCATCGGCGCGTAGAAGTCGACGACGTGGTGGCTGACATCGAGGCCGAGCACCTCCATCTCGGTGCGCACCCGATCGGCCGGCCCCATCTCCGGCAGGCCGGTGATTCGCGGCGCGGCATCACCGGCGAGGCTGTCGAAACTGAGCTGCTCGCCCTCGCTGTGCGTCCTGGTGCGGCGTAGCCCGATAGGGGCGGCTCTGCCGACCCGCCGGGCCGGACCTCCGGCGGCGAGATCGGCGACCTGGAGCAGCAGGTCGCGGCGCGTGACCCGGCCACGGCGGCGCACTCCACCATCGCCGATGCCGTGGAGGGCGTCGAAGGCACCGGTGAGCACGAGCCGCTCGGTGACCGGCTGGCTCACCGACGCGCGATGCCAGAAGTCGGCCAGGGAGGAATAGGGCCGTCGCTCGACGATGCGCTCCATCTCGGCTTCGCTCATGCCCTTGACGTCGGCGAGTGAGATGCGGATGCCATAGGACACCTCTCCCACCAGTTCGTACGAGCTATCGAGACATCCCGCTTCCGATAAGTCTCGATAGCTCGTACGAACTGCAGAATCGTCGACTTCGACACGATCTGACTGTGACGGATCGTGTCGCGCCACATCCTCAGCCACGCACTCCACGGCGTACGTCGTACCCGATCTATTGACGTCGACGCCGAGGATCGCGATGCCGAGGCCGCGGGCGTCGGCGAGGATGAGCCGCTTGGGGTACATCCCCGGGTCGTGGGTGAGCACGCCGGCGAGGAACGCCGCCGGGTGGTGGGCCTTGAACCACGCCGACTGGTAGGTCGGCAGCGAGAACGCCGCGGCGTGGGCCTTGCAGAAGCCGAAGGATGCGAAGGCCCGCAGCACTTCCCACACCCGCTCGACGGTGGGCAGGTCGTAGCCGTGGGCGAGGGCGGCGGGATAGAACCATGCGCGCACGTCGTCCTGGCCCTCGGGCGAGCCCATGCTACGGCGGGTCTCGTCGGCCTCGGCGAGGGAGCAACCGGTCATGGTGGCGACGATGCGCAGCACCTGCTCGTGGAAGACGACGACGCCGTAGGTCTCGGCGAGGATCGGCCGCAGGTCGTCGTGGATGTAGACCGGATCCGCCCAGCCCTGGCGCGCGCGCAGGAAGGGGGTGACCATGTCGGACTTCACCGGCCCGGGTCGGAAGAGCGAGATATCGATGATGATGTCGTTGAAGTTGTCGGGCGCGAACTTGCCGATGAGCTCGCGCTGGCCGGGCGACTCGATCTGGAAGCAGCCGAGGGTGCGCGTGGACTGGATGAGGGAGTACGCCGCCGGGTCGTCGAGGGCGACGGCATCGAGGTCGATGCGCTCGCCGTCGATCCGCTCGACCTCGGCGACGGCATGGGCGAGGGCGGACTGCATGCGCACGCCGAGGACGTCGAGCTTGAGCAGGCCGAGGGTCTCGACGTCGTCCTTGTCGAAGGAACTCATGGGATAGCCCTGCGCGCTGGGCTCGACCGGCGTGCGGTCGAGGAGCGTGGCGTCGGAGAGCAGGACGCCGCACGGGTGCATGGCGATGTGGCGGGGCAGGCCGTCGAGGCCCTCGACAAGGTCCCAGAAGTGGTTGAGCTCACCGCGCGCGGTCATGCGACCGATACCGGAGTCGCGTAACTCGGGCAGGTCGGCGAGGGCCTGGCGGGCGCCGCGCGCGCGGATGTGCGGGAAGGCCTTGGCGAGGACGTCGATCTCACCGGGCGGCATGGCGAGCGCGGCACCGACATCGCGGATGGCGTGGCGCACGCGGTAGGTCTCCATCATCGACACGGTCGCGACACGCTCGACGCCGAAGCGCTCGATGATCGCGTCGTAGACCTCCAGGCGTCGTGCGGACTCGACGTCGATGTCGATGTCGGGGAGCTCACGACGCAGCGGGGTGAGGAAGCGCTCCATGAGCAGGGCGTGGCGCATCGGGTCGATGCCGGAGATGCCGAGCAGGTGATTGACCAGGCTGCCGGCACCGGAGCCGCGGGCGGCGACGCGGATGCCGAGCCCGCGGGTGAGGTCGACGACCTCGGCGACGGTGAGGAAGTAGGTGGCGAAGCCGAGGGTCGCGATGGTGCGCAGCTCCTCCTCGAGGCGATGGCGCACGGCGATGCGCTCGGCACCGCGATAGCGATCGAGCGCCGACTCACAGCGCGTGCGCAGCAGGGCATCGGCGGGGATCCGCTGACCGGGGGCGACGACGTGGAGCTCGGGGACGACGACCTCGCCGATGCCGAGGTCGGCCGGCGTGAGGGCGCACTCCCCCGCGAGATCGACCGCGGCGGCGAGGAGGTCGCGCGCGGAACGCCAGCCTGTGCCCGCCGCCCGGGCGATCTCCTCGGCGAGGTCGGCCATGAAGGCGGTCGACGTGAGGTAGCCCTGGGCATTGGGCCGATCACGGTGTCGGTCGTCGAGGGCGACGAGTCGACGGGTGGCGTCGAGGACATCGATAACGCGACCCTGGTGCGGCTCGGCGTAGCGCACGGCGTGGGCGAGCACCGGGATGATGCCGCGCTCGCGCGCCCAGCCGAGCATCCGCGCGGCGACAACGGTGGAGAGGGTGCCGCTGCGTGCACGGTGGCTGACGATCTCGATGCGTAGGGAGTCGCCGAAGATCTCGCGCCATGGCGCGATGAGTGCATCGGCGAGGTCGGGGCGGCGAGCGGCGAGCGCCTCGGCGACCGGCGAGCGCGGGCCGAGCATCGCGACGAGCCCGTCCGCATGCGCGGCGATCTGCTCGAGGCTGACGGCGACAGCTCGGGTGCCATCACGCCCAGCCTGCATCGCACTGATGAGCTGGCAGAGCGACGACCAGCCGCGACGGTCACGGGCGAGGAGGACGGCGCGTGGATGGCGGGGGTCCACCCACGCGCCGCCTCGGGCAGGGCTCGCACCCTGCGCAGAGGCGCTACCTATCCCGTCGGGCAGGCCGCGCCTCGCGTCCGGAGGACGGGCGCCCGGAGGCATGGGGCGCCCTGCTCCACCGACATCTCGGGAGTTGCTGACGTATCGGGAGTTGATGTGGGGCAGGTCGAGGGCCAGGTCGGCGCCGAGCACCGACGCGATACCGGCCGCATCGCAGGCCTGGACGAAGCGCACCGCGCCGTAGACGCCATCGCGATCGGTGAGCGCGAGTAGCGACTGGCCGTGCTCGGCGGCGCGGGCCACGAGGTCGGCTGGCATCGATGCGCCATGGCGCATCGAATAGGCCGATGCCACGTGGAGGTGGGCGAAATCCACGGCACGTGCCTCACCCCGTCGCCGGCAGGGACCGCTGCCGGTCGATGTGCAGCAGGGTGCACACCTGGTCGTGGAAGGTCTCGGCATCGCGCAGCAGGTCGTCAGCCTCGCGCTGCGTGACGACGCGCAAGCCCGCCTCCGCAGCCGAACGCTTGGCGGCACTGGCGGCGAAGAACTGCGCCCACTCGGTGAACTCCGGCGCGACCGCGGGCAGCACCGCCCACACGCTGCGCAGCCGGGCACGGCTCTTTGCCGGCTGCGCACGCGCAGCGAGGACAGCAGCAGCAGAGCGCAGTGCCGACAGGTGCGCGCCGACGTAGCGCTCATCGGCGGTCTCGGCGTACGTCGCCTCGACCAGGCCGCGCTGGGCGGCGGCGAGCAGGTCAGCGCTCGGAGTGGTGACTCTCATCGCAGCTCCCATCGGTCAACTCCCATCAATCGGCAGTGCAGGTCGGTCGGCAGTGCAGGTCGGTCGGCAGTGCAGGTCAGTCGGTAATGCGGTGCAGGGTCCAGCTGTCGCCGACGCAGGACAGGTCGTAGACGCCGGGGCTGCGGCTGCCCGAACGCGGGAAGGCCTCAACCCGCCAGGTGTGGGTGTCGGCATCTGCCCGATCCGGGGCCCGCCACCAGCAGGCACCGCTCACCCAGTGGCCGAGGACGGAGGTCACGACGTAGCCCTGGCCCTGCCACGTGAAGCGCATGGGCCGCCGGGCCGCAAGAGCCACACCCGTCACAGGGGCGGCGTACTGTCGAGCCATAGGCACCTCCTCGGGGTAAGTATTCGAACACTTGTTCGAACAGTAGACCCTCCCTCCGACAGCCGTCAAGGGCCCCCTCACATCACCTGCCGGGCCGCCTAAAGGTGATGCGTGGGGGGCGGCGGCTCGTCGTCGGGGATGATCGCCTCCGCCCACCAGGCCGGCGGCTCGCGGCGCGCGCCGTAGGTCAGGTCGAGCGTCGACTCACCGGGGATGGCTACCGCCTGCGGAGCCGCGTGGACCTGCCGGGCGACGACCGCCTCCCGGGTGATGTTGAAAATGGTGAGGTCCTGCGTCTGCACGATGGGTCCGTCGAAGACCGCGCTCACCTCTTCGAGGATGGGCGCGACGACCGCGGGGACCAGGAGGGTGTGCCACAGGGCCCCCATGCGGGGCTGGACGAGGGAGAACACCTTCCCGGCGGTCTTCGGGACCGTGTGGGTGGAGGTCACAGTCCGGAAGCGCTCGATGCTGTCACCCGTCACGGCGGCGAGCGTGGCAGCCGACGGGAAGCACTCGTGGATGAGCAGGTCCGTGCCCTGAGCGGCGTGCACAAGCGGCCAGCACGGGTGGGTGTCGCCGGAGAAGACCATGCTCACACCGGCGAAGTCGACTCGGTAACCGACAGCCCCGTGCAGGTTGTGGATCACCGGGAAGGCGGTGATGGTCACGCCGTTGTCTTCGTAGACGACCGAGGTGACCGACGCATCGAACTCCGATCCGACGAGCACCGCGGACTCGTTCGAGGTGAAACCGCGGGTGGACTCGGTGTCCCATGCGCATGCGGCCTCGATCGCGTCGAGGGCGGCCTGCGTCCCGAACTTCGGCTCGGAACCATCGCCGCCCCACACGTGCAGCGGGCCCTGGCGGCCGGCTTTGCGGAAACTGCCGAACAGCGTGATGAGGTCCGCGGTGTGGTCGGCATGCAGGTGGGTGAGGAACACCTTGTCCAGGGGGTTGATCGTGAGGCCCAGCGTCATGAAGTTGGCCAGGGAGCCGCTGCCGACATCGAAGATGAACATGTCGTGCTCCGCGTTGCCCACCTCCACCAGGATGGAGCCGGAGGCCTGCGCCCGCGTCGGCGGCGGATTGCCACTGCCAAGCACCGTCACCCGGATCTCCCCGTCACGGATCGGCTCCGCCCCGGGCACATAGACATCCGCGTACGACTGTGTCGGCTGACCGGCAATCGGCGTGGTCGCGATCGCCCTGGTGCCACCCAGGTACGCGAGATCGGTGTAAGCAGCGGACGTCATCACCGTCATTGCCGTGCTCCCTTCAGACAGAGACTGCCTGTCGCTTCCGGTCCAGTGCCCTGCATCGTGTCAGCGACAGCGACTGCGAATCCCGTGTGTCGGTCAATGCCCACCGACATTGACGTCATGACTCGCACGTGACCGGTCAGTCGCGACTCACGTGCTCACAGCGTTCGCGTCCATGCCGCAGATCAAAAAGATCAACGCCCGCCTAGGCTGACCGCATGACAACGGCGGCCGAGAAGTGGCGTGACGATCTTGCCTCCTGGGCGATCCCCGAGGAGATCCGCGCGCAGGCACCGCAGGATCCGTGGATCCACCCGGTGGCGCAGTTCCTCGCCCCCGACGGCCCGATCCCCGACTCCCCCGCGCACGCCGCAGCGCGCGAGGCACTGCCCGAGGGCGGCAGCGTGCTGGACGTCGGCTGCGGCGGTGGACGCGCGGCGCTCGCACTCGTGCCGCCCGCCGGTCTGCTCATCGGCGTCGATCACCAGCAGGGAATGCTCGATGCCTTCGCCGAGGCGGCGACCAAGCGCGGTGTCGTGAGCGAGGTCATCCTCGGCGACTGGCCCGATGTCGCGCCAGTTGCGCCGGCCGCCGACGTCGTCGTGTGCCACCACGTCGCCTACAACGTCTGGGAGCTACCGGCCTTCGTCAATACGCTGACCGCACATGCGCGCCGACGCGTCGTACTCGAACTTCCCGTGCGGCATCCGCTCACCTGGATGAACCCGCTGTGGAAGCAGTTCTGGGATCTCGATCGACCTACGTCGCCCACCGCGGGCGACGCGCTCACCGTGATCCGCGATGCCGGGTACGACGCGCAGCTCGTGGAGTTCGACGACGTCGTGCAGCGCATCCCGCTCGACCCCCGCGCGCAGGCGGAGTCGGCGTGCATCCGCCTCTGCCTGTCGATTGATCGCGCGGATGAGGTCGCCGCTGCGGTACAGGCCGCCGATGCGGGCATGCCTCGTCGGCTCGCCGCAATCTGGTGGGACGTGTAGGCCTGCGGACGCAGGGTTAGGGCGAGGGCTAGGCAGTGCGAGCCGCGCCGCGCGTGCGCGCGTGCTTGGCCATGCGGTCGATCGACACCTCGAATGCCTTGCGCGCGATCGCGCCCACGGGCTTGGAGAGGAAGCCGGGCAATAACGGCACATGGATGTCCTCATCCCATAGCACCGTGCACGCGGCATCACCGACGGACTCAACGGCGAGACGCACCTCACCTGTGAGCACCGGGCCGATCTTCACGATCGTCACGGTCCGGGCATCGGCGTCCATGGACTCCACGCGCATGCGGTCGGGCAGGGCCAGCGGACCGAGGCCGGTGGTCGCGACAAACGTCGTACCCGCTCCCCCGTCACCGGCTTCGATGACCACGCGGGTCATGGGCACCCACTCAGCGTGACCGCGCCAATCGACCAACTCCTCGAAGGCGATACGCCCGGGAAGGGGAAGGTGCCGCTGGACGGTGAAATGAACGCGTGCCATGCCCATAAGGGTGGCCCATCCGCCCCATAGACGCATCCCGGCAAGGAATTGACCGCATCCGCTGCATCCAGCAGGAGGCCCAGGGGCGAATAACCCCGTAGAGACGGTCGACCGCGACCGCCCCAATGGAAGGCACATCATGATCCGACTCACTCGCGGCCGCGTCGGGATCGCCGCCGCCGCCCTGGCCCTCCCCCTGGGCCTGGCTGCCGTCCCCGCTCAGGCGGCGGAGATGGCCACCGTGTCCGTGCTCCACGCCATCCCCGAAGGTGCCGGCGCTGACGTCGTCGACGTCTTCGCCAACGGCGACCTCCTCATCGACAACTTCACGCCTGGCACCCTCGAGACCGTCGAGGTCCCGGCCGGCACCTACGACCTCGCCGTCTTCGGCGATGGCCAGACCCCCGACGACGCCGAGCCGGTCCTCGCCGCCGAGGCCGTCGAGGTGCCCGGTGGCGTCAACGCGACCGTCACCGCCAATCTCGATGCCGACGGCGCCCCCGCGCTCAACGTGTTCGTCAACGACATCAGCACCATGGCTGCGGGCGAGGCCCGTCTCATCGTCCGTCACATCGCTGCGGCACCCGCGGTCGACGTGCTGGCTGACGGCACCGTGATCTTCGCCGACGTCACCAACCCCAATGAGGGTGCCGTCGTCGTGCCCGCGGGCGACTACGAGGCTTCGGTCAACCTGGCCGGCACCGACACCACGGTGCTCGGGCCGGCGCCGGTCATGCTCGAGGAGGGCACCGTCACCATCGCCTACGCCTGGGGCTCGGCCGAGGAGGAGAACCTCGCTCTCGCCACGCAGGTCATCACCGACCTGTCCAGCGGTCCCGAGGGCGTGCCCGCGGGTGGCGGTTCCACGACCCAGCTGCCGGTGTGGGCCTTCGGCTTCGCCGCACTCGGAGCACTCGCCATCGCCGGAGCCGGCGCGCGCCTCGCGGCCTCGCGTCGCTGATCGCACGCAAGTGACCTGCTGATCCGGATAGATCGACACAGAGATAGGTAGGACGTGACATGACCCGACCCCGCCCCGCACTCCTCGTGCTCGGTGCTGGCGCACTCGCGCTCGGCATCGGCACGGTGGGGATCGCGATGGCGGGGTCGGGCGTGCACGTCGAGGCAGTGGGCACCCGTCCCGCCGTCGCCACTGGCGCCGCGGCTGCGGGAGTCGTGCCGGGCGCGACACCCTCGGATGCCACCGCACCGGCAGCGGGTCAAGACAGCGCATCGCCGTACCGCACCCTGACCCGCAAGGATGCAACCACGCTACCCCGGCCCGACCGCACGCCGCGGCCGACGCAGATTCGCATCCCCACCATCGACATCAGCATTGCCGTCGACGTCGTCGGCCTCGACGACCGCAATCAGGTCGAGGTGCCCTACGACGTCGCACGCGCCGGGTGGTACCGCTTCAGCGCCAAGCCTGGCTCCGGCACTGGCTCGACCGTGATCGTCGGCCATGTCGACGGCGTCGACCAGGGCGCCGGAGCGTTCTACGACCTGCGCCAACTCCGCCCCGGCGATACGGTCACCATCACGCGCGCGGACGACCGCCGCATCACCTACGAGGTCGTGGCACGCGAGACCTTCGCGAAGTCCGACGTGCCCCTGCGGGAGCTCTTCAGTCGCAGTGGGCCCGAGCGCCTCACCCTGATCACCTGCGGCGGCCCCTTCGATCCCGCGTCGCTGGAGTACACCGACAACATCGTCGTGACCGCCCTCCCGGTCGACAGCGACGGCAATCTCGGGGAAACTCGATGAAGATCGCCAAGCAGGGCGGCTCCGCCGATCCGACGGCGATCTGGGGCGCGAGCATCGTGTCCCTGGACGTCGAGCGGCAGGCGCGGAGGGGAGGCGGCCCGGTCATGTCCGTGGTCGAGCCTGCCCTGCCGCCTGACCCCGCACGCGACGCTGACGCGGCGGATGCCCGTCTGGCCGCCGCCTTCGCCACCGGTGGCGAGCCGACTTTCGCGGCCGTCTACGACCGGTGGTCTCCCCTCGTCTACTCCACGGCACGCCGCGTGCTCGGCGATCCGCAGGAGGCCGCAGACGTCACCCAGGAGGTCTTCGTCTCGGCCTGGCGCAGCCGGGGCGCCTTCGATCCGGCGAGGGGCTCCCTCCCCGGTTGGCTCATCACCATCACGCGCCGCCGGGTCGCCGACCACCTCGAACGCCGTACCCGCCAGGCCGATCCGACCGACACGCCAGGCGACGATCCCGGACATGCACCCCTCGACGAGGCGGTAGACCGTATCCTCATCGCCGACGAGCTGGCGCGCCTCGGTGAGCCACCTGCGACGATCCTGCGGCTGGCCTTCTACGACCAGTTGACGCACGCGGAGATCGCCGCGGCACTCCAGCTCCCGCTCGGGACCGTGAAGAGCCACATCAAGCGCTCGCTGGAGCGCTTGCGACATCGATGGGAGGCGGACCGTGGCGCACTGTGATCCGCAGACCATCTCGCTCATCGCGATCGGTGAGGCGCCGAGTGCCGACGACGCCCTTCACCTCATCACCTGCGACGACTGCCGTCGTGAGTGGGAGTCGCTGCGGGCCACCGCCGACGTCGCGCGCGACCTCGGCGCCGAGGAGCTCATGGCGCCGCCCGCACATGTCTGGGCTGCCGTCGCCGAGGAGATCACGGCCGACTCCGCAGACTCCGGCAACGTCGTGCCCCTGCGCGCCAAGCGCGGCTTCGCGCCGTGGATCGCCCTTGCCGCTGCCGTCGGCGTCGTCATCGGCGGCGTGGTCGGCACATCCCTCATGAGCACGTCACCGCCCGAGGTCGTCGCCACGGTCGCACTCGAGCCGTTGGCGGAGTACGCCGCGAGCGGCAATGCCAGCGTCGAGGTCCTGGATGGAGCCGAGGTGCTCGCCATCGAAGTAACCGGGCTTCCTGCGACGGAGGGCTACTTCGAGGTGTGGCTCCTCGCGCCCGACGCCTCCTCGATGATCGCGCTCGGCACCCTTGGCCCGGATGAGCGCGCGGTCCTGCCGCTGCCCGCCGGCATCTCACTCGCCGACTACCCCGTCGTCGACATTTCCGCCGAACCCTACGACGGTGACCCGAAGCACTCCACCGACAGCGTGGTGCGCGGCACGCTGCCTGCTTGACGCACGGCACCGATTAGGATCGGGGGGTGGCTGACGTCCTTCGTGATTTGCACACGGGGGCGTCGATAGGGCTCTTCTGGGCCATGACCCGCGCCTTCTCTCTCATCGGCGATCCCGCGGGCGAGGTCGAGATGACGGATGACCTCATCGGCCTGGCCCACCGCTTCCGCGAGCAGCCCGTGGTGCGTAGCCGCGGCGGGTTCCTGTACTCCTCCGACTACGAGGTCTGCTCGACCATCCTGCGGTCGGCCGCCGCGAGTGCCGACATCCCCGAGTCGCGCAATATCCTCGAGACCATCCTGATCGGGCCGCAGCTGCCACCGGATCGCGTGGATCCCCTGCTCGACGCCATCATCGCCAAGGACGGCGACGAGCACACGCGCATCCGCAAGCTCGTGCAGCCGGCGTTCACCCACCGCGTCATGCAGTCCTGGCGTGAGGCCGCCGAGCGCGTCGCGGAGCATCTCGTCGATGCGTTCCCTCGCAGTGGGCCGGTCGATCTCGTGCGCGACTGGGCATCTCCCCTGCCGATGGCGGTCATCTGCGAGATCCTCGGCGTACCCTTCGCCGATCGCGATAGCTTCACTGTCTGGGGCAACACCCTCGCCGCCGGCCTTGATCGCGCACGGTCGATCGGCCATGCGCGTCAGATGGATGTCGCAGCCCGCGACCTCACCGACTACCTCACCGAGCTACTCGACGAGCGCCGCCGCCAGCCCGCCGACGACCTGCTATCGACGCTGGCCGCGGTCGAGATCGATGGCGACGTACTCACCGATCGCGACATCATCGGCACGTCGTCCTTCCTGCTCATCGCCGGCTTCGAGACAACCGTCAATCTGCTCGGCGAGGGTACGCGCGTGCTCATGGAGCATCCCGATCAGCTCGCCGAGGTCGCAGTCCACCCTGAGCTCATTCCGGCACTCACCGAGGAGGCGCTGCGCTACGTCTCGCCGGTGCAGTACACCTTCCGCACGGCCCTCGCCGACATCGATCTTCCCGATGGCTCCGCGCTCGACGAGCGCAGCACGATTGTCCTCATCCTCGCCGGAGCCAATCGCGATCCGCGGATCTTCGCCGAACCGGACCGATTCGACATCCATCGCGACAACGCCCGCCGCCACCTCGCCCTTGGATTCGGTGTGCATCACTGCCTCGGTGCCGCACTCGCGCGCATGGAGGCCGAGGTGGCGTGGAGTCACCTCTTCGCGCGCTTCCCCGACACTGCAAATTGGGAGATCGCCGGTGACCCGATCCCCCAGCCCGGCCGTATGATCAATGGCCTGCGCTCGCTGCCCGTGCACCTCGGTGCGCCGGTGCACGCATGATCACGCGCATCAAGTGGACTCCGATCGCCCTGCTGGAGACCACCAATCTGCTGTCGGGCATGTCCAACGGCGTCGTGACCATCGCGATCCCCTGGCTGGTCCTGCAGCGCACTGGCTCAGTGGCGGCCGCCGGGCTGGTCGCGGCACTGTCGGCCCTGCCCGGCATCATCGCGAGCCCACTAGCGGGGTGGGCGGTGGATCACTTCGGCCGACGGATCGTGAGCATCGTCTCCGACATCCTGTCCGCCATCTCCGTTGCCGCCATTCCCCTGGTGGCGATGGTCACCGACCTCAACCTGGCGATCATCCTGGCGCTGGCGATGCTGGGCGCAGTCTTCGATCCCGCGGGCTACACGGCGCGCCGCGCGCTGATTCCCGACGTGGCTGAGGCCAGTGGCATGGAGGTCACACGACTCAACGGGCTGCACGAGGGCATCTTCGGTCTTGGCTGGATCGTCGGCCCGCTCGCTGGTTCGCTGCTTATTGCGGCATTCGGTGACACAGCCGCCTTCTGGGTGCCGTTCGGCCTTTTCGTCGTCGCCGCGATCCTCATCGGGCTGCTGAGCGTGAGCGATGCCGGCCAGGTCGCCAAGGCCGAGCGCGAGGAAGCCGGTATCGCTCCGCTCACGGCATGGCAGAACGCGAGCCTGGGCGCCAAGCTCATCTGGCGCGATCACACCCTGCGCGCCATCACGATCGCCGTCATGGTTCTCGCCGCGATCTATCTGCCCACCGAGACCGTGCTCCTGCCGGCGTACTTCACCGAGCTCGATTCCCCGGAGAGCCTCGGCTTCATCCTCGCTGCGCTGGCGGCCGGCAGTGTGATCGGCTCCTTCTCCTACGGCTGGCTCAACCAGCGGCTCACTCGGCGCACGATCGTCTACGCCGCACTCATTGGCACCGCCCTCACCTACATCCCCATGGCGCTGCTGCCGCCCATCGGGATCTTCATCACGTTCGCATTCCTCTGCGGCCTCACCTGGGGCCCGATGCAGCCACTGCTCACGACGATCGTGCAGATCCGCATTGAGCCCGACGCCCAAGGCCGGGTCTTCGGCATCCAGACCGCGACGTTCTACGTCGCGCCGCCGGCCGCGATGTTCCTGGCAGGCGTCGCGGCCGAGCGCTTCGGTGTCGAGCCGGTCATGCTGACCATCGCCGGCCTGCTGGTGATCACCGCCCTCGGCGTACTCCGGGTCAAGAGCCTCCACGACATCGACTCCGACCGCGTCGACTAGCCTCGTCGGCACCTCGACAGGAAGGCCACCATGAAGTCCCGTCTTGCCATTGCCCTGAGCGCCTCCGCCCTCGCCGTCACAGCCCTGTACGCCGCGCCAGCCTCCGCGGCCGAATACTCACTGGACACGGTGTCGGCCCGGATGATGTCGACGAGCCAGGCAGTCTCCCTCGGTGTCGCAGGCGACAACATCCGCGACTTTCAGGTGCTCACGGGGACGAAGGGGAACCCCGACGACCTCTGGCTGTGCGACCTCGCCGGCGGCAAGCAGGTGGAGGTCGATGGCTCCTCAATCTTGTACGTGGTGGCCTACGACTCCGTGAAGTCGCGGGTCGAGACGGTCGCGGGTCAGGAGCTCTACTCCTTCGCCACCGAGCGCGACGCACGCAAGGCGATGAAGGAGATCCGCAAGGCGGCGCCCAGGTGCTCAGGCACGTCCATCATCGATGACGAGGGACTGACCCTCCGCCAGAAGCTGTCGAACGGTCGGGGCACGGCGCCCGACGGAGCCGGCTTCACGTGGATCAAGTCAAGCGCGACCGCTTCCGGCTCAGCCGGGGCATTCGCCGAGCACGAGTACAACACCTTCCGTCGCGTGGGCACCTTCGTCCAGGTCGTGTTCCTCGAAGCCGCCGGGTCCAGCGCCCCGAAGCTGACCTCTTCGCAGATCAAGGGTGTCGACGGCCTGACCGGCTCGCTCGGCGCCAACTGGGGCTGGTGACGCGCCATGGCCGATCAGGAGCAGGAGTCCGTCATCCGTGTGCGGGAGGCACTGGCCGCCGCGGGTGCTCCCGGTCAGGTACGCCGCCTCGATGACTCGGCCCGTACGGCCAAGGAGGCGGCCGACGCACTGGGCATCGTGCCCGCGCAGATCGCGTCGTCGCTCATCTTCATGGCCGATGGCGAGCCGGTGCTCGTCGTTGCATCCGGAGGGCACCGCGTCGACACGGCCAAGGTCGCGGCGATCCTCGGCGTGGGCGAGGTGGGCAAGGCGACGGCCGACGACGTACGCGCGGCGACGAGTTTCGCCATCGGCGGCGTCGCGCCTATCGGTCATCCTGCGCCGATCCGCACGATTGTCGACGTCGACCTAGGCAACTTCGACGAGGTGTGGGCCGCGGGTGGCCATCCGCACTATGTCTTCCCCACGACGTTCGATGAGCTCGTGCGCATCACCGGCGGCACACCCGCCGACGTCGGGGCCTGACCATCACTTCGCCCACCGGGACCGCTCGACGATAGATACGGCCGAGTCGACGGTCATGTTGATGGCGGCTTGCCTCGCTGCTCCGCGAGGCTCACGGAGGATCACGTCGTGAACTCCAGCGTCAATCGTCGCAACAACCATCCGCGCCACCAGGAGCCGTTCACGGTCATCGGGGAGCTGTGAAGCCAGGAAGTGCGCCGTCATCTCCACTAGGCGCGTCCTGGCTTCATCAAGGGCGAGGCTGACCTCGTGGGTCCGAGGGGCCTGGTGCATGACGAGGAGATGGAGTTCGTCCAGTTTGTGTTGTTCGACGAGGAAGGCCACGACCGTGCCAAAGGTCTCGCGAACTCCGTCTTCGGGGCTCAGCGCTGAGACGAGACCGACCAGGCCCGCTGTTGCGGAGTCGATGTGGCGCCGGGTGAGTGCCACGAGGATGGCGTCCTTGTTGGGGTAGTACTGATAGAGCGAGCCGACCGAGATCCCCGCTTCCAAGGCGATGTCATTGGTGGTGGCCGATGTATATCCCGCCTCGTGGAAGACCTGGGCGGCAGCGACCAGAATCCGATCTACGGTAAGCCGCGACCGCTCCTGCCGCGGGACCTTCCTCGGGGCCAAAGACGAGTCCGACACTCCTCACCCCTTCGATAACGCGAGTACCCAAACGCGAGCATTCCTCACATTATGGCCCTATGGCCATCGTCGATCGCTCCACCGCCCTGCCCGCCCCAGCTCCTGCGGTGTGGGCGGCCGTCAAGACCCCACATGCCTTCCGCTTCATCACCCGGGGAATTCTCACGATGCCTGCCATCCGCGACCGAGATCGGCCGTGGCAGGAGGGCGAGACCGTCACAGCCTGGGTGCTCCTCTTCTGCGTCGTTCCCTTCTCCAAGCATCGACTCCACGTCGCCCGAATCGACGACGCCGCCATGACGCTGTCGTCCCAGGAAGGTGGAGGTCTCATTCGCCGCTGGAATCACGACATCATCGTGACTCCGCGAGGTGAGGAATCGTGCGAGTACCGGGATGTAATCGACATCGACGCCGGAATCTTCACGCCAGGGGTCGCCCTATACGCCCGCTGGTTCTACTACATGCGGCAACGCCGATGGCGTGCCCTGGCTCAGGAGCTGACTTCATGAAGATGAGCAACGAGATCAGAGAGATCATCGCCGGGAACCTTGCTGCGGCGAAGGAAGCCCAGCAACGCGCTGACTGGAGCGAGTGCTGGCAGTTGCTCGAGGACGCACACGTCCTCAGCCAGCCATGGGTGTGGCCTCACGTCCGGGTGCACGGTTCCATGCTCGTGACAGGGTGGAAAGCCCGTGACGTGCGCGAGGTTCGAGGTCAAATCCTGCGCCTTCTGGCCGGCGGACCGGCGTCGGCAGTGGGGCGGTATCCCGTGGGCAACACCGGGCGGGCTCGCGTGTCAGCGATTCAGCCGATGCCCGTGAGGCCTGATCTCGCCGAGATCCTCACCAAGGCAGGCCAGCCGACCGAATGAGGTTGTGGCGGCGATCAGTTGCAGAAGCCACAGGCGGCGTCGCGCCTATCGGTCATCCTGCGCCGATCCGCACGATCGTCGAGGTCGATCTCGGGCAGTACGACGAGGTGTGGGCAGCGGGCGGCCACCCGCACTACGTCTTCCCCACGACATTCGATGAGCTCGTGCGCATCACCGGCGGCACACCCGCCGACGTGGGTGCCTGAGCACGCCCACCGCCACTTAACGACGCTAAGGGAGTTTTAAGCGTCGCTAACTGGCGGAGGCGGTGCACACGTCCTCAACAATGGTCTCGCTGTGGGAGGCTGAGACATGCTCGGCAACATCATCATCGTGCTCGCGGCATGCGGATTCGCACTCATGGGCATCGGGACCATCGTGAAGCCGAACGTCGTCACCCAGCAGTTCGGCATCCCGCAGCTCTCGGTGGCCGGCCGCAGCGAGGTGCGCGGCGTCTACGGTGGATTCGGCCTCGCGATGGCCGCGATACTCGTCGTAGGGCTGGTGAGCCCCGACCTTCGAACGGGGATCACCATCACCGCGGCGGTCGCACTGCTCGGTATGGCAGGCGGGCGCATCATCTCAGCGCTCATCGACCGATCACTGCCCCGAGTGGCGCTTCTCTATCTCGTCATCGAAGTCATCATGGGCGCCCTGCTCCTCCTCGCACGAAACCCCGCTTCCTGACGTCCCGCCGACGTCGGCGCCTAGGCCTCCGAGCCCTCGCCCGGGCGACGCACGGGGATGACGATCTCGTTGCGTCGCGCGAACGGGGGCTTCCACGGCGGGTCGAATCGCGCCCACCGAGGCTCGCCGGCTTCCGTCCATCCGGTCTCGGCGATGGCCTGTCGCAGCTCCTCCGTGCGGCGCGCGATGTTCGATGCGGTCCAGCGCCCCGACCAGCGGATCGCGGCCGCCGTCTCCCCGGGGATCGCCCTAAGCGACACGCGCGGATTGGCCGGCACGGGGTACTCCGCCAGGGAACGTCCCGCCGGGAGCACGAAGGACACGGTCCACTGGTTATTGCCGGCAGCCTCCTGGATGACCGGCGCCGTCATCGCCAGGCGCTCGCTCGCGGGCTTCTGGATCACCGGCGCGGTCATCGCCAAGGGCTCGGACCCACCGTTCGCCCCGGAGATGTATTCGAAGAGCG
>JAULZJ010000130.1:0-3886 GCA_032117435.1 Candidatus Nanopelagicales bacterium
CGCGTGCGGCGGGCACTTCCCCGACGAGGTATGCGCACCGTGGGCGCATGGTGCTTCGCCGACCACATGGGACCTGAGCTCATCACGGAGACATCGGGTCTCGATGTCGGCCCCCATCCGCATATCAGCCTGCAGACCGTCACCTGGTTGATGGACGGCGCCGTACTCCACACCGATTCACTGGGCTCGGAGCAACTCATCCGGCCCGGCCAGCTCAACCTCATGACGGCGGGCCGCGGCATCGTGCACGCGGAGGAATCGGTGCGCGCCCGCAGCACATCGGGGTCGGGCACCCTGCACGGCGTGCAACTGTGGATCGCGCAGCCATCCGGGACGCGTGAGGGCGCATCGGCCTTCGCCCATCACGCTGACCTGCCTGTCCTCGATGTCGGCCACGGCACGGCGACGGTCTTCATCGGCGAGTACGCCGGAGCGGTGAGCGCAGCGAGCACCGACACGCCCTTGGTCGGCATCGAGGCCGATCTGCGAGCTGGGAAGTCGCACTGGCCGCTGCGCGCGGACTTCGAGTACGCCGTCTACGTGATCTCCGGCGAAGTGGTCATCACACCGGCGATGCACGCCCGCGAGGGCCAGTTGGTCGACCTGCGCGCGCACGGCGAGGAGCTGACGATCGAGGTGCCTCACGCGGCACGCGTCCTCATCCTCGGCGGCGTGCCCCTCGGCGAGCCCCTCTACATGTGGTGGAACTTCGTGGGTCGCTCGCGCGAGGAGATCGCCCAGGCCGCTGCGGATTGGTCGGCGTACGTCGAGACAGGCGCGCGATCGGCGGCGGGCACCGCGCGCTTCGACCGGGTCCACTCGACCCTCGCACCTATCCCGGCTCCCGCGCTCGTGTAGCGACCTACTGGCCGGCGCACGCCTCCTGGGCGAACGCCGTGAGATCGGCGACAGCCGCATCGAGGCCCTCGGGTCGGGAGTCCGCGATCTGCTGGGCGAGCGCGTCACGCGTCGTGCCCGCACCCTGCGCAGCCACGAGCGTGTCGACGATCCGCTGCGACGCGGTCTGCACTGTCGTGAGCGACTCCTTCGACGCACCCTGGAGCTGGTTGACCACGTCGAAGGTTAGCGAGTTGATCTCGGCACCGATGGGCTGGAGATTCGTGGGGCTCTCCCCGGCTGCGATGCCCGCATCGAGCTCGGCGTAGGACTCCTGCAGTGCGGCGATCCCGGTGAGCACCGTGCCGCATAGGACGGATTCGCTCGGGGAGCCAGCCTGCTCCGCCTGTTCGGCCGAAGTGCATCCCGCGAGCGCAAGAGTGAGGACGGCTGCCGCAGCGCATGCCAGTGTCGAGCGGCGGCGGGATACGGAAGGAGTCTCGATCACGGGCGGACTGTGCCACCCTCAAGCGACGCCCGGCTTGCCACGACGTGAACTCCCGGTGGACGTGTGCGCGACGTACTACTTGTCCGCGGTCGAGATCGCCACGTGCGCTCCCGCGCCGAGGACGGCCATCGACATGATGCCGACGCCGTAGAGGGCAGTGTCGGCGAACGACGATCCGCCGATCGCCCGCAGGGCCAGGACGATGATGATCGCGTCCAGGAGAGCGGCCGCCACCATCAGCGACATAGCGAGGCGACCCTTCAGCGCCCAGTCCTTCAGCAGCGTGGCCAGGCAGATGCCGAAGACCGCGACCGCCGCCAGCGGTCCGCCGAGGATGAGGCCACCGACTCCTGCGGCCAGGCCGAGGCTATCGCCGCCGACGGTGTAGAGGAGGAAGGCACCGGCGACGGCACCGAGCGGACCGGCCACGGCCGTCAGGCCGACGGTCCACCACCCACGCGGCTCCATCCGCTCAGTCTGCCGTGACGGGATCGAACCGGCGACGTGAGGCCGCCAGGGCGGCGTTGGCACCCGCTCCGAGGACCCCCATCGCGATGATCGCGACCATCGCGAGCACCGCCATGCCTCCGGTCGTGGCCTCCACCCAGCTGGCCAGCCCCCTCGATCCGGTCAGGGATGTTCGGTCTTTCCAGCCGCTCATAGCCCCCGCGCGCCATGTCCGCTTCATCGTGGCAAACTCCTAGGCATGCCCAAGATCGTCGCGCCGACCCTGGCGGAGCATCGCGAGCAGCGTCGCGATGCCCTCCTGGAGGCTGCGGCGAGCACCCTGCGCGAGTCGGGCACGGTCACGATGGCCACGGTGGCCCAGCGCACCGGACTCTCGCGCTCCGCGGTCTACGAGTACTACCGCTCCGCCGCTGATCTCATCGCCGATGTCGTCGTCGACGAGCTCACCCTGTGGATCGACCATCTGGCGGCCGCCGTCGATGGCATCGCGGATCCCCGCGAGCGGCTTGCCGCCTGGATCCGGGAGTCACTTGCCTACGTCGCCGATGGTCGGCATGCGCTCGTGCGCGCCGCCGGCGATGCCAGCCTTCCTCCCGTACGCCGAGCCCAGGTGCAGAGCCTGCACCGCGAGTTGGCCTCCCCCGTGTACGTCGCCCTTCGAGAGCTCGGCATCACCGATGCCGAGCGCATCGCGTCCTATGTCTGGGGCGTGGTCGAGAGCGCCACGCGCCACATCGAGTCGGGGCGTGCCGCAGACGACGAGGTCGACGCCGCGATCGCTTTCGCTCTCGCGGGCGTCGACCTCGCGCGCTAGGCCGGCTACTTGGTCAGGCGGCCAGTCTGATCACTTCGTTAGGCGGAACGTGAGCTCACGCTCGTAGGGCGCCCACTCGTCATTGCCCGACGAGGTGATGGTCACCGTGCAGGTGCCGGAGGTCTTCAGGGCCCGGATCTTGCCCTTCTTGCTGACCTCGCACGCATCTGACGCCAGCGACGCGGTCAGCCCCGACTTCAGCGTGACGGTGAAGGGGCTGGCCTTGGCATTGGACACCTTCGGCTGCCACGCACCCTTGATGATCTGTCCACGCACTGTCGCGACGGCCCAGTCCTTGTCGCGCGGAGCAGCGGCCGCGAACTTCGTGCTGAAGAATCGCACGTAGGCGGGGTTGGCGCTCTCGCGGCCGGCGCCGAGGGTGTAGATGGCGCACGAGTCGACGCGGCAGTTGACCTGGGTCGTGCCGGTGTCACCGGTCTGCGGATTCGGGTTCTTGCCGAGGAATTCAGCATTGGCGACGATGGGTCGCGTCGTCGTCTGCGGCGACGCGGATTCCACGATGTAGACCAGCGTGCCTGCGCCGGCATCGCAGCGGGTCGGCACGGGGCTGGCCCCGGGCGGGGGCACGAGGCAGTGGAAGGCGTAGAGGCCGACACCCGCCGGCAGATTGCTCACCGCGAGGGAGACCTGCGAGCTCGCGGGGAGATCGGTGATGGTGCCCCGATTCGGAACGCCGTTCGCCGTGACTCCGAAGTCGTTGGCGGCTGCCACCTGGGCGGCGGTCAAGGTCGTGGCCGTGACGGCCAGTGCTGCGGCCCCGAGGGCGGCAGCTCGCGCGATGCGCATTCGGTACTCCTTTGCTGTGGTTGAGATGTGCTGTGGTTGAGATGAGCTGTCGTGGACTACTGGCTATCGGAAGGTCACGGGTACGGCGACATCCCAGGTACGGTCATACGCGCGGGTGTGATCCGCGCGCGCCACGATCGCGCAGCGCACGATCCGGCAGTCGATGGACCCGATGCGTGGGCTCACCTTGATGCGGACTGTGAACTTGCCACCGCGCTTGTACGGCTTGGCGAGGCTGGCGCCATAGGGTGGGGGATTGGAGGAGATCCACGCCGATGCCTGGGAACTGCCGTCCTGATCGACGCCTCCACCGCAGGGAGTCGGCTTCGCGCCCGGGCGCGGCATGACGCACAGGCCGACGTAGATGCCGACCGTCTCGCTGAATCCGCGGCCACGCACCTTGACGGTCTGCCCGAAGGCTGCCAGCCCCGATGTCGGTGTCACCGTGAGCT
>JAULZJ010000131.1:0-11928 GCA_032117435.1 Candidatus Nanopelagicales bacterium
GGCCAATCGCCTGCCGGTGCTCTTCATCGCCGGCGACACCTTCCACTCTCGGCTGCCCGATCCCGTCCTACAGCAGGTCGAGCACTTCGGTACGCCGTCGACCACGGTCAACGATGCCTTCCGGCCCGTGGTGCGCTTCTGGGATCGCATCACCGACCCGGCCCAGGTCCTCACGTCCCTACCCCAGGCCGTGAGCACCATGCGCGACCCGGGCGAGTGCGGCCCCGCTTTCCTCGGCCTGCCCCAGGATGTCGCGGCCATCGCCTACGACTTCCCCGACGAGTTCTTCGAGGTGCGGGTGCACGCACCGATCCGTCCACGTGCCGACCTCGCCCAGATCGATGCCGCAGCGGCACTGCTGCGCTCGGCCGAACGGCCCGTCATCATCGCCGGCGGAGGCGTGCACTACTCGCTTGCTGAGAGCGAGCTGGCCGACTTCGCGATGCGCCACGGAATCCCGGTGATCGAGACCGTGGCGGGTAAGTCGTCCCTGCTGTGGGACCACCCGAGGTACGGCGGTCCGATCGGCGTGACGGGGGCATCGCCGGCCAATGAACTCGCCGCACGAGCCGACGTGATCCTGGCCGTGGGCACGCGCCTGCAGGACTTCACCACAGGCTCCTGGACGGCCTTCCACCCGCGGGCGCAGTTCATCGGCCTCAACGCGGCACGCTTCGACGCCATCAAGCATCGTGCTCTCCCCGTGGTCGCAGATGCGCGCCAGGGCCTGATCGAGCTCACCGAGCGCCTCGCGGGCTGGTCGGCCAGCGTCGAGTGGACGGCGACCGGCGAGGTCATGCGCGCCGATCTCGACGCCTTCATCACCGACCGTACATCGCCGGACGGCGCACTCCCGCTCAGCTACGCGCAGGTGGTGGGCGCCGTCAACGCCGCGGCGACGGCCGATGACTACGTGCTCACCGCGTCAGGTGGACTGCCCGGTGAGCTCAACATCAACTGGCATTCGCTCGGCCTCGCGACCTTCGACTGCGAGTACGGCTTCTCCACGATGGGCTACGAACTCTCGGGGGGCTGGGGTGCAGCGATCGCCAATGCCGACCGTGGACGCACCTACGTCCTCGTCGGTGACGGCGCCTACATGATGATGAACTCCGATATCTACTCCGCGGCACTCTCAGACACGGATCTCACCATCATCGTGTGCGACAACGAGGGGTTCGCCGTCATCGAGCGTCTCCAGGTGGGGCAGGGCGGCGCGTCGTACAACAACATGCTCCGCGACTCGCACGGCGACACGGGCGCCCGCGTCGACTTCCGCGCGCACGCGGCCGCGATGGGTGCGCGCGCTATCACCGTGGGCGACATCGAGGAGCTGCGAGCAGCCCTGGCCGATCAGCAACCGGGGGTGAATGTCATCGTCACCCGAGTCCGCGAGTCGGATTGGACCGAGGGGGGTGCCTTCTGGCAGGTCGGCGTCCCCGAGGTGAGCGAGCGCGCACAGGTGCGCGCGGCACGCGAGCGGATGGATATCGGTCTCAAGGCGCAGCGTCGCGGGGTGTGAGGGTCGCCGGATCTCGCGGTGATCGAGTCCGTCACACCTCGACGGGGGCGCCCGTCCGCGCACTCTCGGCAGCCGCAGCGGCGATGACCACGGGCGCACGCCCCTCGGCGAGGGACACCGGTGATTCACCGCCGTCCAGGACATAGTCGGTGAAGTAGCGCCACTGGTCGCGGTACGCGGTCTCATAGCGCTCGATGAAGAAATTGGGCAGCACGGGCATGCGCGTCTCATCGGCGAGGTAGACCTCGCTGCGGTGGAGACGCTCGTTGTCCGACACCGCCATGCCTAGCGAACCAAGCACCTCGACGCGCTGGTCGTAGCCGTAGGGCGCCTCGCGCGAGATGTCGATGGTCGTGATCGCACCATTGGCGTGGGTGAGGACTGCTACGCCGAGATCGACGTCTCCGGCATCCCGGATCGCGGGGTCGATGAGATTGGCACCCTGGGCCCAGACCCTGACCACCGGCGAGCCCACGACGAAGGCGGCCATGTCGAAGTCGTGGATCATCATGTCGACCCAGATGCCGCCGCTCACCTTGACGTACTCCACGGGGGGCGGCGATGGGTCTCGGCTCGTCACCCTGGCCATCCGCACGTCACCGATGCGGCCACTCACCACCGCGTCCCGGACGGCGCGGTGGCCGGGGTCGAAGCGCCGGTTGAAGCCCACCATGAAGGGCACGCCGGTCCGCTCGAGGACTTCCGCGGCGCGATCGACCTCGGCGAGGTCCAGGCTCACGGGCTTCTCGCAGAAGATCGCCCTACCCGCCTCGGCCGCGGCGACGATGTAGTCGACATGGGTGTCCGTGGAGGTGCAGATGGCGACGGCATCGGAAGCCGCGATCACCTCGTCGGCGCTGACGGCGGGCACGCCGTACATCGCACCCACTTCTGCAGCGGACTCCGCACTGACATCGCTGACAGCACTCAAGGTCGCGCGCGGTGTCTGGCGGGCGATGTAGCCCGCATGCATGCGGCCGATGCGGCCGGTGCCGATCACTCCGATGCGCAGCGGTGGCGTCGTCACGATGTCTCCCGTCGGGTGGCGTGTGCCGTGAGTTCCCCCCGGAGATCGTCGAGGGTACGTCGATCAGCAAGTGCCCGGCGCACCACGTCAGCCTGACTGGGTGGCGCGAGACCGCCGACCGGCGGATCCCGGTCAAGGTTGGTGGGGAAGGGATAGCCCTCGGCCGCGGAGCGCAGCGCGACCTCCGCACGCTGATCATCGCCACGCTGCTCGACTCGCGCGAGCAACTCGGGATAGATCGCCAGAATGACGCGCTCACGGTCGATGCTCTCCATCGCGCGGCCGAAGGCGCTGCTCACCTGCAGCAGGTTGACCATGCGGCGCACGTCGGCGGTGCGGTTAGTCCCCGCACCATGGATGAGCGCCGGATTGAAGAAGATGGCATCGCCCTTGGCGAAGGGCACCTGCACGCAGTGGGCGGTGGTGAACTCCGCGAAATCCTCGCGACCGGCGATGAGATAACCACCCGGGTACTTCTGCGAGTGCGGCAGCAGCATCGTCGGACCGGTCTCGATGGGGGTGTCCCCGTGTGCGATCGCACCCTGGAGGGTCAGCACGGGGGACAGATCGTGGACATGATCGGGGTAGGGCTCGATCTGCGCCGACGACATGAAGCCGAGGTGATAGTCCCGGTGGGGCACCTGCGCCTCTCCCCCCGGATTCACGACGTTGACCTGCGCGGTCATCTGGTACGCCGGCCCGAGCCACGCGGTCGACACGAGGTCGATGATGTCGTTGCCGTGGTAGTCGACGAAGACCGCGGCATCAGCGACGGCGAGCTTCTCGAGTGCATTCCAGATGCGGTCATTGGCGCCCGGCTTGGCGAAGTGGTCGCCCACCGCCCGGCCCGCGGCGTTCTGCTCGTCGATGATGCGGAAGAAGACCTCGCTCGCACGATCCACGACGGTCGGGTCCATCGCCCCCTCGATGATGACCACTCCCGGCCCATCGCGCAGGGCCCGGGCGAGTTCCTCAAGCGCCGCACGTCGATCGTCCGCGCGCAGGCTGGCGGCGGCGTACACGAGGACCTTGGCCTCCACGCGGTCGGCCAGGGGATAGTCCCCCAGAACCGTCGGCTCGGCAACGATGGCAGCCAGGTCCTCGACCCGGCAGTCCTCTGCGTGCATGGCCATATCCAAGCAGCCCCCGCGGAGCAGTATCGGCGAATCCCTCGCCCGTGGAAGCCACCCGTGCCACGATCGCGCGCATGAAGCCCAGACTCGTCATCGCAGCCGCCGCCATCGGCGCTGTCGCGCTCGCTGTCGGCGCTGCTCGCCGCCAGGCCCAGGCCATCGCTGCCTCACCCGATCCCTACCCCTACGAGCTCGTGAGCACGGAGCCGGTCGGGGAGACGACCTTCGTCGAGCGCCCCGATGGCACCAGGATCAGGGTCGTGTCCGCGGGCACGGGTCCGACCGTGGTGCTTGCCCACGGGATCTACATGAGCGTCATCGAGTGGAGCGTCCTGTGGGATGTCCTCCTGGAGCGCGGCTACCGCGTCGTGGCATTCGACCAGCGGGGTCACGGTAGGTCGACGATCGGGTCCGACGGCATCAGCACGGCGTCCATGGCCGGCGATTACCTTGCCGTCCTCGAGCACGTCGGCGCGCACGACGCTGTCCTGCTCGCTCATTCGATGGGCGGCTTCCTCGGGATCGCCGCAGTGCTCGACGTGCCGGGCGTGGCCGAGCGACTGCGTGGTCTCATCCTCATGTCGACGTTCTCCGGTGACGTGCTGCGCGGGGCCCCTCAGAACAAGGCGCAGATCCCGCTCATCAGGTCCGGTGCCCTGCAGAGGCTGGTGGCCAACGACTCGATCGGGACGATCTTCGGTGCTGGCCTCTGCGGTGATGTGAAGTCCCCTGCCATGGTGCAGGTCTTCCTCGAGACCTTCCGCGCGGCGGACCACCGCGCGCTGCTGCCGATCCTGGAAGCCTTCAGCACCGAGGACCGCGGGGATCGCCTGCACGAGATCGGTGTCCCCACGATCGTGCTGTGCGGCACTAAGGACCAGACGACACCGCCCTGGCAGTCCGAGCGCCTGGCTGCGTCCATCCCAGGCGCCCAGGCGTGGTGGGTGCCGCGCGCGGGCCACATGCTCAATTGGGAGGCCGTGCCCGCCATCGTCGAGGCGATCGCGGATCTCTCACCCGTGCGGGCGTAGCGGTCAACGCTCGACGTAGAAGCGGAGCTCCGTCGGCTCGCGCAGCTTGTCCGCGAGGAAGGCATTGCCCTCGGTGACATGGGGCAGCGTCATGTGCTCCTCCCAGGCCGCTCGCGAGACGAACTTCTCCAGCATGAGCCAGGTATCGGACTCCTCCCCCACGACGAGCTCCATGAAGTCATTGCCCGGCTCCTCACGCGTGGCATCGCGCATGAGGCGCAGGCGCTCGACGACGATGTCGGCATGATCCATGCGCGGCTTGATGACGGCGATGAGGAAGAGCGGCTCGGAGGACATGGGGTGATGCTAGCGATGCGGCATCAGGCGGTGACGACATCGGCCACGCGCAGGGCGTTGGCCGCGATGGTGAGGGCCGGGTTCTGGGCAGCCGAGGACGGGAAGAAGGCCGAGTCCACGACGTAGAGGTTGTCGACATCGTGGCTGCGGCAGTCGCGATCTACGACGCTCATGCGAGCGTCCTCGCCCGCCACGGCCGTGCCGCACATATGGGAATTCATGGAGATGTCGAAACGCTGCTCGAAGATCGCCACGTAGCCGGCACCCTTGAGGAGCTCCCGCGCCTTGGCCAGGAGCAGCTCATGCCGGTCGTAGTTGGTGCGCGTCCACGACACGATGACCCTGCCGGAGGAGTCGAGGGAGATGCGATTGGCGGGGTCGGGGGTGTCCTCGGTCATGACCAGCCACTCCATGCTGCGAGCGGCCATCGGCTTGAGCACCGACAGCGGGGCACGCGTGGCGTGGGTCTTCATCATCGAGGCCTGGACCTTGCCGATCAGCTGCAGCGTGCCTCCCGGGTAGCCGTCGCCCATGTCGTCGTAGAAGTCATTGACGCACGCGGTCTTCTGGAAGACGACATCGTTGGTGCGGCGCGGATCGATGGCCGCGATGTGCGTGTTGTTGTGCATCATGTAGCGACTGCCGACAAGCCCTGACGAGTTGGCGACGCCACTGCGCAGGAGCAGGGCTGCGGAGTTGGCAGCACCGGCGGCAAGGCCGAAGACGCGCCCACGCACCTCGAGTGGCTCGGCATCGCCACTGGCCGAGACGACGCGGCCCACGGCCCGGGCGATCCGTCCCGAGGCGTCGGTCTCGACGCGGTCGACGTAGGCGCCCTCGACCAGGCGCACCCGACCGGTCGCCAGAGCCGGCTCCAGTGCGCAGATCTCCGCATCGGACTTGGCATCCCATCGGCAGGGGAACCCATCGCACGTGCCGCAGCGGATGCAGCGGCCATCGGGGCGCAGATCGACGCCCATCGCCGTGGTGGAGGGATGCACTCCCTGCTCGCTCAGGCGCCTCAGCGTCTCCGCGACGTAGGGCTCGTGCGCCAGAGCGGGATAAGGATAGGGCTCACTGCGCCACGGCTCGAAGGGCCCGGGCGACCCGTGCACGTTGTAGAGGTGCTCCGCCTGCACGTAATAGGGCTCGAGGTCGGCGTAGCTGATGGGCCATGCCGGAGAGACGGCACTCGGATAGGCCGTCTCCTCGAAGTCCCTCTCCCGCAGACGAGGCAGCGATGAACCGTAGACCTTGGTATTGCCTCCGACGACGTAGTGCACACCGGGGGCGAAAGGCGTGCCATCCACGGTGAACCACGTGTCATCCGGCTTGTAGCGACGCTCGACGAATACGGCCTCGGGTGAGGTGTTCTGCGGCTCCTTCGGCAGGCGATGCCCGCGCTCGAGCACCAGCACATCGATGCCGCGCTGGGCGAGGCGGTGGGCGAACGTCGCACCGCCCATCCCGCTACCGATGACGACGACGTCGGCGGAGAGGTCCACGAAGCTATTCCACCATGGCAGGGGACGGGGTGGCGGACTCGGCCCGACGCGAGACCATGATCGTCACCTCGGCGTCACCGGGATCAGCCCCGACCTCGGAGACCTCGATGCTGCAGCAACCGTGGTCCTCGATGCCCCCGGGGGTGAAGCCGGCTCGCGCAGCCGTCGCCGCGGGCAGGGTGACGGCGAGGTAGTCGTCGTGCCCATCGAAGAAGACGTGGATGCTGGCGCCGGCATCGGGATCCCCGGTGACGACGTCGGTGAGCCGGGCGATGAACTCCGATGGGAGCGGTCGCGTGTCCGGGGAGCCGCGCAGGGCACGGACATGGATGGGTGCATGTCGTAGCGCGGCCTCGGAGACGACCTGGCGCGCCGCGAGGACGAAGCCGCCCGACACGCGAGGATCGGCTTGGAGCGAGGCTCGGATCGAGGACTCGACTGTGCGCAGGCGTCGGCGACGCTCCTCGGTCAGCTCGGCGCCCTCGGCGATCTCCCACATCTGGGCCCACGCCTGGTCGACGCTGCCTCCGAGCACCTGTGCGAGGTCCACCTCTGCGTCCGCTCGGGCAATCTCAGTCACCTCGGTCTCCCAGCGCGCACGGTCCTCCATCTCCCATCGCGCGGTGCTCCTGCCGCTCAGCCACGACAGGAAGATGAGCACGGGCATCAGCACGGCGGAGCTCAGCAGCACATCGATGCCGTCGAGCTGGCAGCTCACCCCGGGGAGGAGGTCAAGGGCGAGGACGGCAACGAAGGCCGGGAGGACGATCGTCCAGGCCCAGCGGCCAGTAGACCACAGGAGGATCGCGAAGAGCGCATTGAGCGAGAGGTTGATGGTCGTCAGCTCCAGCGGCGTCGTCGCGCATGTCGGCTGGGCGGCGACCATGCCCCAGGTGACGATGCAGGCAAGCAAGCCCGCGGTGATCACGGTCAGCGCGCCGATGCGATGCCTGCGTAGCACCGTGACGACGCCGAGGACCGTGAGGCAGCAGGCCGCGAGGGCACCCGGCACGAACGTCGCCGATGCACCGACCAGCAGGAGGAGGAACTGGGGGGAGCCCCCCGCGGCGCTGGCGACCAGGACGATGCTGAGTAGGAGCGGCAGCGTGCGACCGGCCATCGTCACCCGGTCGGCTGCGCGCGGCAGCCTGATGACCACGCGGTGAGCAGCCTCCTCGACCTCGGCCTGCAGGGCCCCCAGAGCCTCCGCCATGACCACTGAACGACCAATGCCCGGCTCCCTCTCAGGACTCGCCGGGCTCTCGCCGTCATCCACCACGCTGATCAGACGCCCACCGTCGACGTCCTGGACCGTGATCCACACGCGCGTGGCCTGCGCGTAACGCGCGATATTGCGGACGATCTCGACCAGGATCGGCTCGATATCCGCCCGCGAGTCATCGACCAGCGTCGTCCGATCGGCAATCTCCAGGATTCCTGGGAATTCACTGCGCAGACGGTGAGCCAGGTCGGCAGATTCGTGCAGGTCGGGGATGCCGTGGACATCCGGCGGAGCCGCTCGCCGGTCGCGCGTGGTGAGCAACTGCTGCCGCAGGCGCGCGTGGTCGATGGACGGGGAGCGCAGGACGTAGCGAAGATCGTTCAGGATCGTCTCGTGCGTGCGCGTGATTGCCTCACGCCACGCCCGTGTGCGCTCCTGCAGTGCTGTGGCCGCGGCGATGACGTGCTCCTGATCCGCCGCCTCGGTGTCACGGCATCCGGCGGCGTCGAGCTCGCGGTGCCACGCCCACCACAGCCAGCCACCCGAGATCAGGGCCTGCAGCACGGCGACCCACCCGACGTTGATCGAGAAGGGGCCCACGTCCACCCAGTCCGTCGATCCGGTTATGGAGATCGTCACCATCGCTACGCCGATGCCGATCCACACCAGTCCCCACCCGCGTGAGGTGAGGAAGATGCCGAAGAAGGCGACGCAGTAGGAACCCATGATGAGGATGTCCATGCGCGTGTCGCCCGTCGTCATGGCCATGACGACGAGGAGGATCAGCGCCGCCTCGGAGAGCCACCCGCCAACACTCCGACGACGCAGCAGCGTGCCAGTGATCGCCAGGGAGGCGGCGGTCACCGTGAGGGCTAACTCGAGTGCCGTCGCGGAACCTGTCAACTGCAGCAGCGTCACGATCACGACGATGCCCAGCACGCCCCAGCACAGAATGAGCATCATCCCGGTCCGCAGGCTCGCCACTTCGCTCCGCGAGGGACTACGCTGCACCCACACCCCCTCGGGTGGATCAGTGAGGAGCGGCACAATGCCTCGCAATCGGCTGGTGGTCCTGGAGGACCATCCTCTCGTGCGGGACGCGATGGTGAGCATGCTTGTCCCGCATTTGAGTGACACTGATCCTGTCGAGATCGTGTACGCCGGCGCCGCTATCGGCGAGGCCGAGTCGGCGATTGCCGCCGACGGTGCGGATCTGGTGATCCTGGACCTCGATCTCAACGACGGACGCTCCCCCGTGGCCAATGTCGCCGCGATCGCCGATCTCGGAGTCCCCGTCCTCGTGATCAGCGCGCTGGGAGACCCCGCGACCATCCGCGCGTGCCTGGCGGCGGGGGTCGTCGGCTACGTCTCGAAGCACGCCCGTCCAGAAGAGGTCCTCCACGCGCTGCGCGGGGCACTGCGAGGCGAGTTGACCATGTCCCCCGAGGTCGCCTCGGCCCTGCTGAGCCAGCCCGATGATCAACTCAACCTCTCGGATCAGGAGCGGCGCGCCATGGTGCTCTACGCCTCCGGCCTGAAGATGGAGTCGGTCGCCCGGCGCATGAACGTCTCGCGCACCACCGCCGAGGAGTACATCAAGCGTGTACGCGCCAAGGCTCGCAAGGCGGGTACGCCGATGCCGACGAAGACCGACATGTACCGCATGGCGCAGCGCACCGGGATGCTGCCCTAGTCACACTCAGGGATAACTCACCGGACGCGCAGCGGTGCCGGGCTTGTTGGTAGCCCCGTAGGTCCGCACCAGGTATCTCGCAGCACCGGGATCGCCGGCGGCGTCGAGCGCATAGGGACCGACGTACCCGACATAGTCGATGTCCACACCGCGTCGCACCAGGCGCAAGCACGTGGCGAGACTGTCGCAGGGCCTCCCGACGGACGTCACAGACCCCAGCGACACCCGGATGCCCTCAGCGGTCACCGCTCCCGTGAGCCGTCCCGATGCCTCCGCGGCCAGGAGTGCAATGGCGGCCGCGTCGTAGGCCTGCGCGGAGTATGCCGTCTCGGCAGCACCGGGCACGATCACCGCCATGCGGCTCGCCAGTGCGCGCGGCACGCGCAGGTCGAGCGCGATCGTCTGCGCACCATCGAGCGTCCCGCGCCGCAGGCCGCGCGCCTGCACGCCGTCAGCCGCGCTAGGGGTGAGCAGGACGAGAGCAGGCATGCCGCGTCGGATCAACTCGCGAAGGATGGCCGTCGTGTCCGTCCCCGACGCGAGCACCATGGCGTCGGCACTCGCGCGTACGACCCGAGTCGCGATGTTGGCGGCCGACTGCTGCGGCGTGTAGGTCACGCTGGTCGCCGCGAGTCTCAGATCCCCGGCTCGGTCGAGGGCGACTCCGATGAGTTGCCGCTGCTCGCGTGGACCGACCACGACCAGGCGCAGGGCACCCCGCTGCTTGGCGAGCGTCGCGAGCATGGCACCCGCGAGGGGCTCTGCGGGCACGGTGCGCGCGAGGACCCCGGTGAGCTGGGGGCTGACCGCTGCCGGGGAGATCAGGGTGCGCCCCGAAACCGCACGGAGATTGCCGAGGACAAGCGCGGACGACAGCGGTCCGACGATGGCCTGGGCGTCGGACATGCCCGCGAGGGTCCGGGCGAAGGTCGCGCTGCCCGTCCCCCCGGAGTCTCCCGCCCGCAGCGTGACGGGCCTACCCATCACCCCGCCGGCGGCATTGGCGTCCTCGACCGCCAGGCGCACCGCGGCCTGGGTGGCGGGGCCATAGGCCTTCAGCGATCCCGTATCCGGCAGTGTCGTGCCGAGCGTGAGCGCGGTCGTCGCCCGTGACGCGAGGGAGTCGGCAAGCCCACGATGCTCGCCTGGGATCGCATTCGCACCCGCCGGAGCGGCCAGGACCGCAAGCACGCCTACGATCGCGGCAATCGTCAGGGCACGGCGCATGACGTGATCGTAAGCGGTCGCATCCGCCTACGCCGCATCACGAGGGCGCCCGACGTCGGAGCAAGGGGTCCACGCTGATTGAATGCGCGCGTGGACTCCCTGCGCATCGGCATCGTCGGCACTGGCAACATCGGCGCTTCGCACGCGAAGTCACTGGCCCGCGAGATCGTGGGGGCGCAGGTCGCCTGGCTATACGACGCGGATATCGCACGCGCGAGTACCCTGGCAGATGAACTCGGGGCAAACGTCGCACCATCAGTGGAGCAACTCGTGGCCTCGAGCGACGCCGTGGTGATCGCGTCACCGGATGCGCTGCACGCCGAGCAGTCGCTGCTCTGCCTCGATGCGCAGCGGCCCACCCTCTGCGAGAAGCCACTTGCGCCGGCGGTGGCTGGGGCAAGGGCCGTGGTCGAAGCCGAGATCGACCTCGGCCATCGGCTCATCTCCCTTGGCTTCATGCGGCGATTCGATCCGGGCTACGTCGCACTGAAGGACTCGATGGCCACGATCGGTCAGCCACTTATCGTCCACAACGTCCACCGCAATGAATCGGCTCCTTATGGGCTGGCGACGGCCATGACGATGACGAACATGGCTATCCACGAGTTCGACATCAACCGCTGGCTACTCGATGACGACTACACCACTGTGCAGGTGGTCGCCGGCAGACCCGGGCCGCGCACGCCTGACGGCGAGCTCGACCCCGTCATCGTGCTCCTCACGACCGAAGGCGGTGCGATCGTCGAGATCGAGGCCTTTGTCAACGCCGCCTACGGCTATGAGGTCCGCTGCGAGGTCGTGGGCAGCGAGGGCACGGTGGAGATGGGTGACGGCACCTATCTCACGCGACGCTCCGAGCGGTCCGTGGGACATGCCGTACCCGAGCTGTGGCTAGGGCGCTTCGCAGACGCCTACCGGCGCCAGCTCCAGGCTTGGGTCGATGCCACCCACCGAGGTCGCACGAGCGGCGCGACGGCATGGGATGGGCTGCTCGCCACCATCACGGCCAACGCAGCCGTCACCGCCATCACCCAGGGCCCGCAGGCGATTGACCTGCCAGAGCGCCCGGCGCTCTACTCCTAGCGGACGGCGGTGAGCTGCTGCTCGGACTCCGGCACGGTCATCGCACCTGTCATGATCGCGACGACGTCGTTCATCGTGTGCGACTGGGGAGTCACGACACCGGCACGGCGACCGAGTCGCTGCACGTGGATGCGATCAGCGACATCGAAGACCTGCGGCATGTTGTGAGAGATGAGGATGATGCTCAT
>JAULZJ010000132.1:0-3244 GCA_032117435.1 Candidatus Nanopelagicales bacterium
CGGTGGAGGTGCACCTATCCAACCCTGCGGCACGCGAGACCTTCCGCCACACCTCGGTCATCGCATCGGTAGTGACGGGATCGATCAGCGGCTTCGGCGTGCTGTCCTACCGACTTGCGCTCATGGCCATTGCCGAGGGCTCCGCCGGTGCCTGAAGTCCATGGGCGCCGACGGCAACGGGTGTGGGATCAGCTCCGGACGATCGCGCCCGATGCGACAGGGATCCTCGTCACCTCGCTGGTCAATGTGCGATACCTCACCGGCTTCACCGGATCCAACGCCGTGCTCATGCTCGGGGACTCCGGGGAGCTGCTGGGCACGGACGGCAGGTACGCCGTACAGGCAGGGGAGCAGTGCGCGGATCTGCCCGTCATCCTTGACCGGATGACGCTCCCCGCGGTGGTGGCGGCCTGGGGTGAGCGCGGTCCGGTGGCGATCGAATCGGAGCACCTCAGCGTGGGCGATCTGCGGACGCTCGAGCCCTCGATCCGGGGGCGGATCCTCGAGACCACTGGCGTCGTGGAATCGGTGCGGATGATCAAGGAGCCCGACGAGATCGCGGCGATCCAGCGGGCCTGCCGGATCAGCGATGAGGCATTGCAGACCATCCTGCCTCGTGTGCGCCCCGGGGTGACGGAACGCGACGTCGCCAGGTGGTTGGAATCGGCCATGTTCGACCACGGCGCGGACGAACTCTCCTTCGCGACCATCGTCGCTGCGGGACCCCACTCGGCCAAGCCCCATCATGAGCCGACCACGCGCCCGATCATGGGTGGCGACATCCTCCTCATCGATTTCGGGGCGGCAGTGGATGGCTACCACGCGGACGAGACGCGCACCTTCGTGCTGGGCCAGCCCGCCGAATGGCAGTCGGAGATCCACGGGATCGTCGCCCGCGCCCAAGTCGCCGGGTGCGAGGCAGCGGTCGCCGGCGCCGGTCTCCGTGATGTCGATGCCGCGGCGCGTGACGTCGTCGCCGCAGCCGGCTACGCCGAGTATTTCGACCACGGCCTCGGCCACGGCGTCGGCCTGCAGATTCACGAGGCGCCTTTCTTCAGCACGCGCGCCACGGGTATGCTCCCCGCCGGTTCACCGGTGACCATCGAGCCGGGCATCTACCTCCCCGACCGGGGTGGTGTGCGCGTCGAGGACACCATCCTGGTGGGCGAGGGCCCCAGCAGGCCGCTGACGAGGTCACCACGCGACCTCGTGGCCCTGGGCTGAGTGAGGAGGACGACGGGACGTGGCAACGACCAACGACCTGAAGAACGGATTGGTGCTCAACCTCGACGGCCAATTGTGGGCGGTCGTGGAATTCCAGCACGTGAAGCCGGGCAAGGGCGGGGCCTTCGTGCGCACCAAGCTCAAGAACGTCCTCTCGGGCAAGGTCGTCGATAAGACCTTCAATGCGGGTGTCAAGGTCGAGACGGCAAACGTGGACAAGCGCGACATGCAGTACCTCTACCGCGATGGGGACGACTGGGTCTTCATGGACACCTCCACCTACGATCAGGTGACGATCCTCAATGGGGTGGTGGGTGACAACTCCCGGTGGATGCTCGAGAACCAGGAGTGCATCGTCGCGATGCACGAGGGCAACGCACTCTACGTCGAACTCCCCGCCGCAGTCGAACTCACCATCACCTACACCGAGCCGGGATTGCAGGGAGATCGGTCCACTGGCGGCACCAAGCCTGCGACATTGGAAACGGGTGCCGAGATCCAGGTCCCGCTCTTCATCGAGGCCGACACATTGGTCAAGGTTGACACGCGCGACGGGTCCTATCTGGGTCGCGTCAACTGACGTGGCGGCTCGCCATAAGGCGCGCAAGCGCGCCCTGGATGTGCTCTTCCAGGCTGACCTGCGCGAGGTCGATCCACTGGCCATCCTCGCGGAGTCGGAGCGGCTGCGCCTGGACGATGGAGAAGCACCACTCAATCCCTACGTGGCCGAGCTCGTGGCGGGCGTGGCCGCCCATCGGGAGCGGATCGACGACATCCTCTCGACGTACTCCCTCGGCTGGACTCTCGCGCGCATGCCGGGGGTCGACCGGGCGATTCTGCGCCTCGGAGCGTATGAGGTGCTGTGGGGCGATATCCCGGCGGCCGTTGCCCTGGACGAGGCGGTGGGCCTCGCCCGCGAGCTCTCCACTGACGAGTCACCGGCCTTCGTGAACGGCCTGCTTGCGAGGATCGCGGAGCAGCGGTCCACACTAGACCTGGAGGCGTAGGTGCTGAGTGGGTGCTGAGTGACGAAGGATGGGCATATGGGGTGGATGCCATTCGTCGCTGGAGGCGCAGCCCTTGCGGGCGTGATCGCAGGCGCTGCACTCGTGGCCCCGGCCATTGCCGCGCGGGATGACACCAGTGCGAGGGCTGCGCAGCGCATCGTGTCGTGCGTGACCATCGCCACAGGCGAGTTGCGTGTCGTCAATGCTGACGACACATGCACTGCGGGTGAGGAGCGCCTCGCCTGGAATCAGCGGGGCGTGCCCGGCCCGCGGGGCAAGCAAGGGCCCCGCGGTGCCACGGGAGCGACGGGACCACAGGGACCGCAGGGCGCGACGGGCGCGACGGGCGCGCAGGGTGTGCCGGGTCCGCAGGGACTGCCGGGAGACGTGGGCAATCCCGGGCCGCAGGGCCCGATAGGGCCCAGTGACGGCTACTCCGTCGCGCTCGCCGACGACACTTTCACCGACGCACCCGTCGTCCTCGCGCGGCTCGTCGTACCCGCGGGGACCTACCTCGTCGATGCTGCGGTGTACGTCTCCTTGGATGCGACGGGTGGTCCCTTCGACACGGTCTCGTGCGGTCTGGGCGGACCGGGGGAGAACTTCGCGACCGTGACGGCGTTCGGGCAGGAGACGTTCCCACTCGCCTCCAGCATTGACATCACGGAAGCGGAGGGGGAGATCACGCTGGAGTGCGTCAAGGGGCAGGCGGGCTCCGTGCTGGCGACCGGGACGCTCAACGCGGTCAAGGTCGGCACCCTTCACCGGCAGTGATCAGTGCCCGTGATGGTGCCCCGGGTGGGAGTCGAACCCACACTGGACGGTGTTTGAGACCGCTTCCTCTGCCGGTTGGGATACCGGGGCCCAGGCGCCAGGGTACTCGTGCTCGCCTAGGCTCTTCGCGTGACGCAGGTTCAACCGCGCATCGTCGTGGCCGAGGACGAAGCCGTCATCCGCATGGATCTCGTGGAGATCCTGCGCGAGGAGGGGTACGACGTCGTGGCCGAGGCTGC
>JAULZJ010000133.1:0-655 GCA_032117435.1 Candidatus Nanopelagicales bacterium
CGGCGACGGCCTCGGCAAGCGCGCCCGAGTCCGAGGTGTTCGCGAAGATCGACGTGACTCCTTCGGCACGGATGGTGTCGACGAGCGCGCTCAACTCCGCCGAGCTGGGCTCCGCGAGCGTGCTGCCCCCCGGGATCACCACCCCGGCCACCTCGTAGCCGTATTCCTCGGCGAGATAGCCCAGGGCATCGTGGTCGGTCACGAGCACGCGCTTGTCCACGGGCACGGACTCCAGGAGTGCGCGCACCTCGGCCTCGCCCGCCCGGATCTCGTCGGCGACCTGCTGGCCGCACGTGGCGTAGGTGTCGCCACCCGTCTCCGCGAGTGCGTCGCCGATGATGACGGCTGCGTCGGCCATGCGGTTCATGTCGAACCACACGTGCGGATCGAGACTGCCATCGCCATGGTCGTGGCCCTCATCCGAGTGCGCCTCGTCCTCGTGGCCGTGGCCGCCGAACTCGATGGGATCCACGAGCGGTGCAATCTCGATCACCCTCGCGCCGTCGCCTGCAGCGCTCCCCAGGGCATCCTCCAGGCCCTCTTCGAGACCGAGCCCGTTGGCGATGACGACATCTGCGCCCACCATGGTGGCGACATCCGCCGACGAGGGGCTGAAGTCGTGGGGATCGGCGCCGACGGGAATCACCGTCGTCAC
>JAULZJ010000133.1:665-4054 GCA_032117435.1 Candidatus Nanopelagicales bacterium
CCCGAGCACGGTCGTCGTGGCCACGACGGTGGGGGCGCCCGCGGCGGCAGACGAGTCGCTGTCGCTGCTCCCGCCACCGCAGGCGGTGAGGAGTAGGGCTAGGCCGGTGGCCGGGACGAGGGCGTACGAGGTGCGGCGTGAGCGAAGAGTCATGACTCCAGCGTGGACTATATGAGAATGATTGTCAAACTCAGAAAGACTCAGAGACGCCCCAGGGCCTTGAGCACCGTCGCGCCCGCCAGGGCGACCACCACGATGCCCCTCAGCAGGCGTCCACTGGGCGGGATGGCCGGCCAGGAGAGGACGAGGAGCCAGAGGAAGAAGAGGGTGAGGACGCCCAGGATGAGGGCACCCAGCCATGCGAGGGAGCCCGTCTGGATCATGCCGAGCACGAGGAGCACCGCCAGCACGACGACGATCAGCCACTTGGGAAGCCGGGTGAGGCGGGCGAGCAAGGGCAGGCTGATCCGCTGCAGGGGGGTCAGCTCAGGTGGGGGGCCCGAGCGTGGGGTAGGCGTGCCGGGGCCTGGCCCAGAGCCCTGGGGGCCGCGCGGGCCACGTACGCCGGGGCGCTTGTCATCTGCAGCCATGATCCTCCCTCAACGACCACCCTAACTACGGTGGAGGCATGCTGCCAGGGTCCGATCGCGAGCCCGTCCCAGGGTTCGTCGCGCTGCTGCGCTTCCGCACGTCCGACGGGCCGTCTCTCATGGCAGGTCTGCGGGAATCCGTGGCCGTCCTGTCGCGATTCGATGGCTTCGTCGATGCGCGCATCGGCCGGGCTGTCGATGACGAGGAACTCATCGTGCTGCAGCTCAGCTGGCGCACTGTCGGCGACTACCGGCGCGCGCTGTCGTCGTATGACGTCAAGGTCAGCGTCGTTCCCGTGATCTCGCAGGTGATCGATGAGCCGACGGCGTACGAGGTGCTTCACGTGACCGACAGCGATGGTCCGGTCGATGCACTCGGCGCGCGCGCGGCTGACGCTGCGAGCGTGAGACTTGGCGAAGCATCCGCGGGCTACGTGCCGCCAGCACCGTCATGACTGGCTTCGCCGACCTTGCCGACGGGGGGCACCGGCTCATCGCTGTGCTGCGCGATCGCGCCGAGACCCTGAATGATCCCCTTCTGGTGGCCATCCTCCCCAACGGCGTCCCGGTGGCTGAACCACTGGCGGACGCTCTCGGCCTCACTCTCGTGGGTGCGTCCCTCGATCGGGTGGGGGAGCCGCGGGTCATCGATCTGCCGACCGTGCAAGGACGCGATGCCATCGTCGTGGATGGCGGCGTCGAGACCGGTACGGCGGCCAGGCTCGTGGGTGGGGCTCTGCGTGAGGCTGGAGCCGCGGAACTCGTGCTTGCCGTCCCGGTCTGCCCCCGTCAGGCCCAGGCCGGGCTGGAGACGCTGTATGACGAGATCGTGGCGATCGACAGGCCCCTGGCACGTCGCGACCTGCGCTGGCACTACGCGAGCTTCGACACCATCGACGAGGCCGAGGCGTTGCGGCGGCTCGACGCTCGCTAGGGTGAGGGTTCCTGCCCGTCGGTCCCCCCGTCGGGCCTGTCCGCCGACAACCAGCCGGAGTGGATCATGGCCGATCGCGTCGATGCCGTCGTCAACCTCAGCAAGCGCCGGGGCTTCGTCTTCCCCTCGTCCGAGATCTACGGCGGCACTCGCTCCGCCTGGGACTACGGCCCCCTCGGCGTGGAGCTCAAGGAGAACATCCGCCGCCAGTGGTGGCAGGCGGTCGTGCGTGGCCGTGACGATGTCGTCGGCCTCGACTCCTCAGTGATCCTCGCTCCGCAGGTCTGGGAGGCCTCCGGTCACGTCGCAGCATTCGTCGACCCGCTCACGGAGTGCAAGAAGTGCCACAAGCGCTGGCGCGCCGACCAGCTCATCGAGGCCTATGAGGAGAAGCACGGTCGGGCTCCGGACGGCGGCCTCGCCGACATCGTGTGCACCAACTGCGGTACGAAGGGCGACTTCACCGAGCCCCGCGACTTCAACGGCATGCTCCGCACGGCCGTGGGCCCGGTGGAGGATGCCGGCTCGGTGCACTACCTGCGGCCGGAGACCGCGCAGGGGATCTTCGTCAACTACCTGAACGTCATGAACGCCTCCCGCAAGAAGCCCCCGTTCGGCATCGGCCAGACGGGTAAGAGCTTCCGCAACGAGATCACGCCCGGCAACTTCATCTTCCGGACACGCGAATTCGAGCAGATGGAAATGGAGTTCTTCGTCAAGCCCGGCACTGATGAGGAGTGGCACGACTACTGGTTGCAGCAGCGCTGGGACTGGTACGTCGACCTCGGCATCGACCCGGAGAACCTGCGCAGGTTCGAGCATCCGCAAGAGAAGCTCAGTCACTACTCCAAGCGCACGGTCGATATCGAGTATCGCTTCCGCTTCGCCGGGTCGGAGTGGGCCGAGCTCGAGGGCGTGGCCAATCGCACCGACTTCGACCTGCGCACCCACTCCGAGCACTCCGGCACCGACCTGTCGTACTTCGACCAGGAGTCGGAGGAGCGCTGGGTGCCGTACGTCATCGAGCCCGCAGCCGGACTCACGCGTTGCGTGCTCGCGTTCCTCCTCGATTCCTACGACGAGGACGAGGCACCCAATGCCAAGGGTGGCGTCGACAAGCGCACGGTGCTGCGCCTGGATCCGCGGCTTGCGCCGGTCAAGGCAGCAGTGCTCCCGCTGTCGCGCAATGAGCAGCTCTCGCCCAAGGCGCGCGATCTGGCAGCCCAGCTGCGCAAGCGTTGGAATGTCGACTTCGACGACGCCGGCGCCATCGGCCGGCGATACCGCCGCCAGGACGAGATCGGCACGCCGTACTGCATCACGGTCGACTTCGACACCCTTGACGACGATGCGGTGACCGTGCGCGAGCGCGACTCGATGGCCCAGGAGCGCATCCCGCTCGCCACGCTCGAGCTGTGGCTGGCCGAGCGCCTCCCTGCCTGCTGACGTGACGTCCGATCACCCCATCTTCACGCGCACCTATGCGGTGATTGCCGCGCTGGGGGAGCGCGCGGGACTCGGTGCCCTGCGGGCCAATGTGCTCGCCGATGCGCGGGGACGACTGCTCATCATCGGTCTTGGGCCCGGGCATGACCTCGATCATCTTCCTGATGCCGTGACATCGGTCATCGCATTGGAGCCGAGTGAGTCCATGCGCGATGCTGCTCGTGCACGCGTCCGCGCAGCCATGCAGAGGGGGATCGACGTCGATGTCGTCGACGCGGTGGCGGAGGAGATCCCCCTCCCGGACGACTCCGTCGACTCGGTGCTCGTGGCCTACGTCCTGTGCTCGGTCCAGGATCCGCAGGCTGCACTCGCCGAGATCCATCGCGTGCTGCGTCCCGAGGGCACACTGCACATCCTTG
>JAULZJ010000134.1:0-10443 GCA_032117435.1 Candidatus Nanopelagicales bacterium
CCGAAGTCGCTGATCGCCTCGTGGCACCCCCGGGGAGTCGCACCTACGGCGTCCCGTCCGTGAAGTTCGCGTGGTTCGCACGCGGGGAGCGGGCGGGCTCGGTGCCCGCGAGTGTCTTCTGGCCGGTCCCGCGCGTGGAGTCCGGGCTCGTCGCCTTCCAGCGCCACGACCCCCCGTCGACAACCGCCACGCGGGCGGAGGTCTTCTCGGTCGTCGACGCGGCCTTCGCCCAGCGCCGCAAGACCCTCCGCGCGGCCCTCGCTGGCTGGGCTGGATCAGCGGCCGAGGCTGAGCGCATCCTCGTCGCTGCCGGCGTGGACCCCGGCGCACGCGGGGAGAGCCTGGATGTCGCAGCGTTCGCGCGCATTGCGAGCGCTCGCTCGCTCACGTGACCGGGTGCTGTCGCCCAGGCGTTCGTGGTGGGAGTTCCTGCGCGGGCGGTACTGTCGGGAGGTGATCTCGGTTCGCGTACTCGCGCCCGCGAAGATCAATCTGAGCCTGCGGGTCCTCGGCGTCAGACCGGATGGCTTTCACGAAATCTCAACCATCTTCCACGCCGTGTCCTTGGCCGACGATGTCCGCGTCTGCGCAGGCCCCCCCGGCGCGGGACTCGTCGTCACCGTGACGGGTGAGCGCGCCGCATCCGTGCCCGCGGGTGACGGCAACATCGCCGCTCAGGCAGCGCTTGCCCTGGCGCGACATGCCGGGCTGCCCGATCCCGATGTCACCATCGACATCGCCAAGTCCATTCCTGTCGCTGCCGGCATGGCCGGGGGCAGTGCCGATGCCGCTGGTGCCCTGATCGCGCTGCGATCCCTGTGGAGTCTCGACGTCAGCGATGAGGAGTTGCGCGGGATCGCCGCTGGCATCGGATCCGATGTCCCCTTCGCGCTCGTCGGCGGCACGGCAAAGGGGACGGGACGCGGCGAGGTGCTGACGCCGGTGCTCGCGAGTGCTGAGCTCCACTGGGTTGTCGCGACCAGCGACGGCGAGCTGTCGACTCCCGCGGTGTACGCCGAGTGGGATCGACTCGTCGAGTCCGGGGCGATCGCGCCGACGCCGGAACCCCTCGATGCCCCGCTGCTCGCGGGGTTGCGACGCGGCGACCCCCGGGAGATCGCTCCCTGGCTGGTCAATGACCTGCAGCCGGCCGCGATCGCCCTGCGTCCTTCACTTGAGAGCGTGCTCGAGGCCGGCGGGGATCTCGGAGCGCTGGCAGGCCTCGTGTCCGGCAGCGGTCCCACATGCGTCTTCCTGGCATCGAGTCGGGATGCCGCGATCGGACTTGCCGCCGAGATGGCGGGACTGGGGCTCGTGCGCACGGTCCGCCATGCCGTCGGCCCGGTGCCGGGTGCGCGCATCGTGGCATCGTGACGGATGGACGCGACTACGGCGTGATGGTGCGGGGCTTGGGCTCGAGGTGCGCCAGGCCGTTCCACGCGAGGTTGATGAGGTGAGCGACGACCTCGTCCTTGCGGGGCTTGCGCACATCGAGCCACCACTGTCCCGTCAGCGCCGTCATGCCGACCAGCATCTGCGAGTACATCGGGGCAAGGCGCGTGGGCAGGCCATGGGCCTTGAACTGCTCGGCGAGGAGATGCTCGACCTGCCCAGCGACGTCGACGATGAGACTGGCGAAGGAACCGGTCTGCTGTGAGACGGGCGAGTCGCGAACGAGGATGCGGAACCCATCCGGGCGGGACTCGATGTAGTCGAACAGTGCCATCCCGGCCTGCCCGAGGAGCTGGCGAGGGTGCGATCCCTGGAGTGCTCCGCTGATCATCGACAGGAGGTGATTCATCTCGCGATCGACGACGACAGCGTAGAGACCTTCCTTGCCGCCGAAATGCTCGTAGACCACGGGCTTCGAGACGCCGGCTGTCGAGGCGATCTCCTCGACCGTCACCGCCTCGAAGCCCTTGTCGGCGAAGAGGGTGCGCCCCACGGAGATCAATTGCTCGCGTCTGTCGCGGCCTGACATGCGCATGGACATGGCCTCAGCGATCCTCTGGACGCCGCGCGGGTGCAATCGCGCATGCACCCGGTGCCGCGCCCTCGGCCTCGACGATCGCTGTCATCACGTCCCCTGGCTGGTCTCCCGGAAGAACTTACGGCACCGTAACCTACGCTTGCGTAACCTGTCCAGGTCGTCAGCGGGGCAGTCACCCTGGGAGACTGCTCCGGGATCCTGAGCGGATCCCTATCCCGGCTCGTCTAATGGCAGGACAAGAGACTTTGGATCTCTGAATGGGGGTTCGACTCCCTCGCCGGGAGCCAGTGGCTCGGGAGTCCCGTGGCTGGGGGGTCCCGTGGCTGGGGGGTAAGGTGCCGACGTCGGCCGCCCCGTCCGGGGCGATCCTTCTCCAGGAGGTCCGTGAGCGGTGGCGTCGCAGGGACCGATCGTCATCGTCCTCGCCGCGGGTGAGGGCAAGCGCATGCGCTCAGCCACCCCCAAGGTGCTCCATGCCATCGCTGGTCGCTCGCTCATCGGTCACGTGCTCGAGGCTGCATCGGCAGTCGATCCTGCGCATGTCGTCGTCGTCATCGGACATGGACGTGACCAGGTTCTCGCGCATCTCGAGGAGGTGGCGCCATGGGTCGACACCGTGGTCCAGGAGGAGCAGCGCGGCACGGGGCACGCCGTGCGCATCGCCCTCGCCGCCCTCGCCTCTGCTCACGCACTTGCCGCTATGCCGGTCGTCGTGCTGAGCGGTGACACCCCCCTGCTGACTGGTACGACGGTGCGTCGCCTGGTCGACGAGCAGCGTGAGGGCGGTGCGGCGGCCACGATCCTCACCGCGGTCCTCGATGATCCCACGGGCTATGGCCGCATCGTCCGCGGTGACGAAGGGTCGGTCGAGGCGATCGTCGAGCACCGTGACGCGTCCGCCGAGGTCCGGGGAATCGACGAGATCAACGCGGGGATGTACGTCTTCGATCCTGTGGTGCTCGCCCCTGCCCTGGAGCGGCTGACCATGGGAAACGATCAGGGCGAGGAGTACCTCACCGACGTGATCGAACTGCTGCGCGCGGAGGGCCAACTCGTCGCCGGGCTCGTCGTCGATGACTCGCACGAGATCCTCGGAGTCAATGATCGTGTCCAGCTCGCGGAGGCAGCGGGCCTCATGCGCGATCGCATCAATGTCCATTGGATGCGCCAAGGCGTGTCCATCCTCGACCCTAGCTCGACTTGGATCGACGTCGATGTCGATCTGGCGCGAGATGTCACGCTGCTACCGCAGACGTCGCTCCTCGGACCGACTTCCATCTCGACGGGCGCGCGCGTAGGGCCGGGGACCACCCTCACCTCATGCGAGGTCGGCGAGGGGGCGACGGTCACGCACACATGGGCTGAGCTTGCCGTGATCGACGCGGATGCCAGCGTCGGTCCCTTCACCTATCTGCGCCCCGGTTCGCGGCTGGGGGAGGGGGCGCGCGCCGGAGCCTTCGTCGAGATGAAGAACTCCTCGATCGGGTCAGGAGCCAAGGTGCCCCATCTGTCCTATGTCGGAGACGCCGAGGTCGGCGAGGGCACCAATATCGGGGCAGCGACGATCTTCGTGAACTACGACGGGGAGTCCAAGCACCGGACGTTTATCGGCCGCCATGCGCGCATCGGGAGCGACACGATGCTCGTCGCCCCCGTGAGCGTCGGCGATGGTGCCTACACCGCTGCCGGTTCCGTCATCACCGAGGACGTCCCCCCGGGGGCCATGGCCGTCGGACGCGCGCGCCAGCGCAATATCCCCGGCTGGGTGCAGCGCAAGCGGCCGGGCAGCGAATCGGCGCGCGTCGCCGACCTTGACCACGATCAGCCCCCGACGAGCGAGGAGTCATCGTGAGCGAGTTGACAGTCCCCCCGAGCAAGCGCCTGGTGCTGCTCACCGGTCGGGCCCATCCGGACCTGGGCGAGGAGGTGGCGAGCCACCTCGGCACCGACCTGTGCCCCGTGGACGCCTACGAATTCGCCAACGGTGAGATTTTCGTCCGTTTCCGCGAGTCCGTGCGTGGCTGCGATGCCTTCGTCATGCAGAGCCACACGACGCCGATCAACACCTGGATCATGGAGCAGCTCATCATGGTCGACGCCCTCAAGCGCGCGTCGGCCAAGCGCATCACCGTGATCGCTCCCTTCTACGGCTATGCGCGCCAGGACAAGAAGCACCGGGGTCGCGAGCCGATCTCGGCCCGCCTCATGGCCGATCTCTTCAAGGCGGCGGGGGCGGACCGATTGATCACTGTCGACCTGCATACCTCGCAGATCCAAGGCTTCTTCGATGGTCCCGTCGACCACCTCTTCGCGCTCCCGCTGCTTGCTCAGCACATCGCTGGTCGCGTGGACAAGGACCGAATCACCGTTGTGTCACCGGATGCCGGCCGCGTGCGCGTGGCGGAGAAGTGGACCGACATCCTCGGTGCGCCACTGGCCATCATCCATAAGCGTCGCGATCCCGACACTCCCAATGAAGTCCGGGTCCTCGAGGTCGTCGGAGATGTTCGCGACCGCATCTGCATCGTCGTCGACGACATGATCGATACGGGCGGCACCATCGTGAAGGCCGCGGACACCCTCTTCGAGAACGGCGCGGCCGAAGTGATCGTCGCGGCCACGCACGCCATCCTGAGCGAGCCGGCTGCCCGACGCCTGCAGGGATCCCGCATCAGTGAGGTCGTCGTGACCAATACCTTGCCGATCCCGAAGGAACGCCAATTCGAGAAGCTCACGGTGCTCTCGATCGCTCCCCTCCTCGCCCAGGCCATCTACGAGGTCTTCACCGACGGCTCGGTGACGCGCATGTTCGAGACTCCCGAGCCCGTCACCGCCACTCCCTGACTCCACCCCCGGTCCTGAGCCCCGAGCCTCGTCGGCTAGAGTCTGGGCGCTCCTCGGCGAGGGTGCGACCCGCACCGTGATCGACGTGGCCGCTGGCCGCACCGCGCCGTGGCTGCGTCGCCCGGAGGACGTCTCGGGGTGTTGACGAGGAGGTCGCAACGTGAACATCCGCCTGGAGGCCGAGCCTCGCTCCGACTTCGGTAAGGGTGCCGCGCGCCGGCTGCGACGCTCCGGCAGGATCCCCGTCGTCGTCTACGGCAGCGGCACAGAACTGCTCCACCTGTCCCTCCCCGGACACGATCTGGAGCAGGCTCTGCGCAAGCCGAAGGTGACCCTGGAGATCGTGCAGGGTTCCACGACCACCCTGACCAAGCCCCGTGACGTGCAACGGGATCCCGTGCGTCGCACGATCGAGCATGTCGACCTCATCATTGTGACCGCGGCTGAGGCGCGTGAACGCGCGGCCGAGGCCGAGGTCCTCGTGGCTGAGGCAGCCGCGGCCGCCGAGGCGGCCGCGACGGCCCCTGCTCCCAAGGGTCCGGCCGAGGAGGAGGCTCCTGCGGCTTCCGGGGACGCCGATCAGTCCGGCAGCGGTGCTGACTCCTCGGACGACGAATCCTGAGGATCCTCCGGCGCAATCGCGAGGAGTTCGACGCCATGTCCACCTGGCTTGTCGTAGGACTCGGCAATCCCGGACCGGAGTACGACCGCACCCGTCACAACGTCGGAGCCATGGCCGTGGAGGCGCTCGCGAATCGATGGGGCGGTCGGCTGAAGTCCGATCGCTATACCCGCTGCGAGGTCTTCGACGCACGTTGGCAGGGCCACCGGGTCATCATCGCGCGCGGGCGGTCCTACATGAACGAGTCCGGTGGTCCGGTCAAGGCCCTCGCAGATCATTTCGACGTCACCGTCGACCGTGCCGTCATCGTCCATGACGAGCTCGACATCCCCTTTGCGGCTCTCAGGGTGAAGCAGGGGGGAGGCGACGGGGGACACAACGGCCTGCGGAGTATCCGCCGGGTGCTCGGCAGCGGCGACACCGTGCGCATACGCATCGGGATCGGGCGCCCACCCGGGAGGCAGGACCCCGCCGACTACGTCCTCAAGCCCTTCTCCTCCGCGCAGCGCGAGGAGTTGCCCGATCTCCTCGCGCGAGCCGATGACGCGATCGAGTGCGTCATCGAGCACGGACTCGCCGTGGCCCAGAATAGGTTCAACTCCGATTAGCCCCTCACGTCGTCGAATCCACAGGAGGCTCTGCCATGAACGACACTCCTCTCGCTGACGCATCCGACATGGAGGTCTCAGCCCGGGTCGCTGCCGAGGCGGGTCAACTCCTCCTTGAATTGCGCGATGGATTCGGCCCCGTCGAGGATCGCGAGGCTGCGGACGCCCTGCGCAAGCGAGCCGACGCCACATCCCACGAGCTCATCGCCGCACGTCTCGCGCAGGCCAGGCCGGACGACTGCGTCCTGAGCGAGGAGGGTGCGGACGACCTCGCGCGCCTCGATGCCGCACGCGTATGGATCGTCGATCCCCTCGACGGCACGTGGGAGTACGGCCAGGGCCGCGTGGACTTCGCCGTCCACATCGTGCTCTGGAACAAGGACGCGACTGCCCCCGGTGGCGGCCGCCTGACGGCGGGCACCGTGGATCTGCCCGCGCAGGGGCTCGCCCGGCGCTCCGATGACACGCCCGAGTCGGCGCGGGCCCTGCCCGCCGATCGACCGGTGCGGATCGTGGCCTCGCGGACGCGCCCGCCCGCCGTGCTCAACGACGTGGTCGCCGCCCTGGACGCCAGCCTCCGGGAGCAGGGGCATCCGCACGGCGTCGAGGTCATCGACGTGGGCTCCGTCGGGGCCAAGGTAAACGAGATCCTGTCGGGACGTGCGGAGGCCTACGTCCATGACACGGGCTTCTACGAGTGGGATGTGGCGGCGCCGCTGGCGGTGGCCCACGCGCACGGCCTGACGGCATCGCACGTGGATGGCAGCCCTGTGAGCTTCAACCGGGAGCGGCCGTACGTCACCGACCTGCTCGTGGGGCTGCCTGATTTCGCCGAGCAGTTGCGCGCGGCCATGCTGCGCGCCTCGGGGGCGTGACGCTCCCGGGCCTGCGGCTCGCATGTGCGGCGATCCCGGGCATCGCCGAGGCGGTCGATCGGGCACTCCGCGGGGCCGACGACCTGCACATCACCGCTATCCCCGAGGTGCGTCCCGTCCTCGCGGGTGCACTGGGCGCCGAGGGTGCTGATGAGCAGCGCCTGCTCGTCGTGACCGCGACCGTGCGCGAGGCCGAGGACATTGCCGAGGCCGTCGAGGATCAGTTGGGCGAGGGTAGCGCCGTGGTCTTCGCGTCATGGGAGACCCTGCCCCACGAACGCCTCAGCCCGGCAGCCGACACCGCGGGCCATCGGGTCGCCATCCTGCGCAGGATCGTGCATCCGAGTCCGGGCGACCCCCTCCGCGTCGTGTGCGCCCCCATCCGGTCGGTCCTTCAGCCGCTGGTCGCCCGGCTCGGTGACCTCGAACCCCTCGTGCTCGACGAGGGGAGCGACATCGACGTCGACGATGTCGCGGCCGAACTCGTCCTCCGCGGATACGCCCGCGTCGAACTCGTCGAGCGACGCGGGCAGTTCGCCGTCCGTGGTGGCATCATCGACATCTTTCCCACGACCGCGGAGCATCCTGTGCGAGTCGAACTCTGGGGCGACACGATCGAGGAGATCCGTGATTTCGCCGTTGCGGACCAGCGATCGCGACTTCACGTCGGGCGTGTAGAGATCCATCCGGCGCGTGAGCTCCTCCTCACGCCCGAGGTGCGCGCGCGTGCCCGCGCGCTTGCCGAGGCGCACCCCCGGACCGCCGATGTCCTCGACCGTGTGGCCGAGGGAGTTGCCGTGGACGGCATGGAGGCGTTCGCCGGCGTGCTGGCCGCTGACATGGAGCTCCTCGTCGACGTGCTCCCTCGGGGTTCGGTCGTCCTCCTGTGCGATCCAGAGCGGATCCGCTCCAGGGCTGAGGACCTCGTGCGCACGTCGCAGGAGTTCCTCGAGGCCTCGTGGCACGGCGCGGCGGCAGGCTCCCAGGCCCCCCTAGCAGTCGACGGGCTCGATCTCGCGGCGGCGGCGTACCGGAGCGTCTCCGACGTCGAGGCGGCTGCGCGGACGCGAGGTCGCGTCTGGACCACGGATTCCTTCGCGCAGGAAGATGGTGACCTCGCCATCGATGCGCGACCGCTGCCTGATCGACGCGGCAGCCTCCCGGATGTGCTGGCCGACTTCCGCGCGTGGGTCGCCGACGGCCAGCGTGTCATCGTCCTCGCGGAGGGCCCTGGTTCTGCCGAACGCATCGCGTCGTCGCTGCGAGATGAGGGAATTCCGGCGACATGGAGCGAGGACGTCGACGAGTCGACGCCCGTCGTCGTTGCCACGGCTCGCTGGCAGGGTGGCTTCGAGTCATCGGGCGGTCATATCGTCCTGGTGACCGAAGCTGACCTTTTCGGCGAGCGTGCGCCCGTGCGAGATGCCGCTCGAATGCCGTCGCGGCGCCGACGCACGATCGACCCCCTGCAACTTGTGCCGGGGGATCTTGTCGTGCACGAGCAGCACGGTGTCGGGCGCTACATCGAGATGGTCCAGCGGACAGTGGCGTCCGCGACGCGCGAATACCTCGTCCTCGAGTACGCCGCGTCACGGCGGGGTCAGCCGCCCGACCGTCTCTACGTCCCGACCGACCAGCTCGATCAGGTCACGCGCTACGTCGGTGGGGAGGCGCCGACCCTGAGCAAGCTCGGCGGATCCGACTGGCAGCGCACGAAGGCCCGCGCCCGCCGCGCGGTCCGCGAGATCGCCGAGGAGCTCGTGCGCCTCTACGCGGCCCGCCAGGCCACCCCGGGACATGCCTTCGGCCCGGACACGCCTTGGCAGCGGGAGTTGGAGGATGCCTTCCCCTACGTCGAGACACCCGATCAGCTGGCCAGCATCGATGAGGTCAAGGCTGACATGGAGCGGTCCATGCCCATGGACCGAGTCATCTGCGGCGATGTGGGATACGGCAAGACCGAGATCGCGGTCCGCGCCGCCTTCAAGGCGGTCCAGGACGGCAAGCAGGTGGCCGTGCTCGTCCCCACGACTCTGCTGGCACAGCAGCACTTCCGGACCTTCAGCGAGCGCTACGCGCCGTTCCCGCTGCACGTGGCCGTCCTGTCTCGCTTCCAGACCGATGCTGAGGTCAAGCGGACCCTGGAAGGCCTGGCCGACGGCACGGTCGACGTCGTCATCGGCACGCATCGCATGCTCACGCCGCAGGTGCGCTTCAAGGAACTCGGCCTGCTCATCGTGGATGAGGAGCAGCGCTTCGGGGTGGAGCACAAGGAGCACATCAAGGCGCTGCGGACGTCCATCGACGTTCTCACGATGTCTGCGACGCCGATTCCGCGGACCCTCGAGATGTCCCTCACGGGTATCCGCGAGATGTCCACGATCCAAACGCCTCCGGAGGAGCGTCATCCCATCCTCACGTACGTCGGACCCTATGACGAGCGCCAGGTGGCAGCCGCCATCCACCGGGAGCTCATCCGAGACGGTCAGGTTTTCTTCATCCACAACCGCGTGGAGTCGATCGATCGCGTGGCGAGCCGACTTCGGGACCTCGTGCCGGAGGCCCGGATCGCCGTGGCACACGGCCAGATGAACGAGCACGACCTCGAGCGGATCGTGCTCGACTTCTGGGAATGCCGCATCGACGTGCTCATCGCCACGACGATCGTCGAGAACGGGATCGACATCCCCAACGCCAACACCCTCATTGTCGATCGGGCCGATGCCCTGGGCCTGTCGCAACTTCATCAGCTGCGTGGCCGCGTCGGGCGCGGTCGCGAGCGCGGCTACGCCTACCTGCTCTATCCGCCGGAACGCCCGCTCACGGAGACGGCTTACGCGCGTCTCGCCACGATCGCGCAGCACTCGGACCTCGGGTCGGGCATGCACATCGCCCTCAAGGACCTCGAGATACGCGGTGCCGGCAATCTCCTGGGCGGGGAGCAGAGCGGTCACATCGCAGAGGTTGGGTTCGATCTCTACGTCCGCCTCGTCGGCGAGGCGTTGGCTCAGTCCCGGGGTGATGCGGAGGCCGCACCGTTGGAGGTGAAGATCGAGCTGCCCTTCGACGCCCACATCCCGCACGACTACGTCCCGGAGGAGCGACTGCGACTGGAGGCCTACCGCGGGATTGCGGGTGCCACGAGAGACGCCGACGTCGATGCCGTGGCCGAGGAGCTCATCGATCGCTACGGCGCTCCTCCGGCTCCCGTCGAGATCCTGCTGGCCGTCGCGCGGCTCCGAGTCCGGGCCCGCGAGGCAGGCGTGAGCGAGATCGTCATGGCCGGTTCGCGAGTGCGATTCCATGCCGTGGAACTGCCGGAGTCGCGTCAGTTGCGCCTCACGCGGCTACACCCGGGCGCTCTCATCAAGCCCGCGGTCCGTACGATCCTGGTGCCACGCCCGCCCGCGGACTCCACGAGCGACACGGATCTGGTGGAGTGGGTGCGGGGTGTGCTCGAGATCATCGAAGTGCCGGAGGGCGAGTCGTGATACCGAGCAGTCC
>JAULZJ010000135.1:0-3091 GCA_032117435.1 Candidatus Nanopelagicales bacterium
AGCAACAACACGGTGAATTGCGCGATGCGCGGTCATGATGCCTCCATGAATGCCGGCGGAACGGCCGGTGCGTGCGACCCGTTGGGACGCGTGGTCACCGTGCGCTCACTGACCGTGCACTGACAGGTCCCTGCGCACCCCTGTGGACGACCGGACATGTGGATTGCTGGGGATGACGCACGACGTACGCTGACGTGGTGATGGACAGGGCTCGGGGGATGCGTGTGGCTCTCGCCGCAGTGATCGCGGTGCTCGGTGTCCCGGTGGGCACTGCGCACGCGGAGGTCAGCGAACTCTGCCGCTTCGACGGTAAGCGGCTGTCCGAGATCAGCGGTATCGCGACCTCTGCCGTCCACGAGGGAGTCGTGTGGGCTCACAACGACTCCGGCGGGGGCCCGAAGCTCTACGCGCTCGATTCCGGCACCTGCGAGATCCGCGCCACCATCAATGTGCGAGGCACCGAGGCCCGTGATCCCGAAGCCATCGCCATCGGCACCGGCACCACCGGAGCGCCGGTCATCTGGTGGGGCGACATCGGGGACAACACGGGCGCGCGCCGCTACATCGAGATCCATGAGATCCCCGAGCCGCGGCAACTCATGGATGCGACCGTGACGCCTACGACGTATCGCGTGCGACTCGATGAGCCCCAGGACGCGGAGGCGCTCCTCGCCGACGGTGATCGGCTCTGGATGATCGGCAAGGGTCTGCTCGGCGGGACCATCTGGCGGCTGCCCACCCCACTGCGCTCAGGTGAGATCAACCGCGCGCGTGCGATCGGGACCGAGGATGCGCTGGTGACGGACGCTGCCACGCGACCGGGAGGCGGGTACGCCGTGCGCGACTACTCCGAGGTGCGCATCTACGCCGGGCTCCCGCCCGGTGAGCTCATCGAGCGCATGCCGCTGCCGGAGCAAGTCCAGGGCGAAGCCATGACATGGACCACCGACGGCACCGGGCTCATCGTCGCCAGCGAAGGCGACGATCGGCTGCTGCTCGTGCCGGTCGAGTCACCCGTGGAGGTCGTCACACCGATGCCTAGCGGGCCACCAGATGCCACTATCCGGAGCGAAGCCATGGAAGCGGTCCCTACCCCGGGGGCGGCGACGTCGGCTCCGGCGGAAGCGAGCATGAAGCCCGGCTCGCCGTCGCCCGTGGCCGATGCCCTGGAGCCAGTCGACCGCGTGGGGAGCCTGGCGGTGATCGCGCTCATCATCGGCGCGGCAGTCTTCATCGTGTCGGCCGCAGCCGTGCCGCTAGTCGCGCGGGCGCGAGGGCATCGTTGACGCGCGTTGGCGCACACATCACTGCAGCAGCGGCAGCGCCAGGCTGGCGACCACGGGCACGATGCCGATGAGGATGAAGGCGGGCAGGAAGCACGCCACCAGCGGCGCGACCGAGCGCACTCCGGCGGCGCGGGCTGTGGCCTCGGCGCGCGAGCGCGCCTCATCGCGCTGATCGTCCGCGAAGGCGACGAGGAGCGCGGCCAGCGGAGCGCCGGTCTCCGCCGAACGCGATGCGGCTCGAGCGATCGGGCGCAGACTCGGATCGGCGTCCAGGCTCGACCAGGCGGTGGCGGGATCGGCACCGAGATCGAGGGAGCCCGTGACTCTCGACAGCGGCAAGGCGATGGGCTCCCCCAGCGCCTCGGCGACCGCGCGCGCGGCATCCACGGGGGTCGCTCCCGCGGAGAGGCAGGCCGCGAGGAGGTCGGCTGCGGCTGGCGCTTGGCGTTCGAGGTCAAGCCGCCGCTGCTTCTGCGACCGGGACTCAAGCCCCGAGAGCAGCCGTGGCCCAGCTAGTGCAACGACGGCACCCACCGCGACACCGATCACCCCGCCGATGACCACGGCCACGACTGCGCCGAGGGCCAGGCAGGTGATGCGCGCGGTGGCACTGCGCGATAGCGAGCTTGACGTGCGAAGACGTCTCCGCGGCGCGCGCACGGCGAGCCACGCAGCGAGCCCGGCGACGCATGCCGCCATGAGGGTCACAGCAGTCGCTCCGTCCGGGCCGAGATGCGCCCGGCCCACGCCAGGCCCAGGCCGACGAGCATGAGCCCCACGGCCAGGCAGGCCCATCCCAGCGAAGTGCCCAGCAGCCAGCCGAGCGGATCACCGCCTGCCGCGATGCCGAGTCCGAGGCCCAGGGCCGGGAGGAGGGCGAGCATCCGCGCGGTGGCGCGCGGTGCGGCGAGGTGCGCCTCGAGCTGGCGCCGGACCTCCTCCGCCCGACGGTCCTGCTGGACCAGTCGGTCCAGGGCGTCGGCGAGGCCGGCGCCTTGGGCTGCAGCCACTCTCCAGCAGGCACCCGCGCCGGCGAGCATCGGCTGGGTCGAGGACTGCGCATCCTGGCGCAGAGCTTCGGCGATGTCACCGCCGAGGCGCACCGCGGCCACCGTGCGAGGAGCCACTCCACGGCCGCCAAGGGCGCGCTCGAGTGCCCGGGCGGGCGGCTGCCCGGCACGCATGTCAGCCACTACCTCCGCCATCGCCTCGCGAGTGGATGCTCGCCGCGCCGCTCGGCGTCGGCGGGTCGTGAATTGTCGCTGTGCCTCGGTCCTGAGTCGATCGAAGAAGGGCGACAGCGACACGGTGCCGTGCGGCGGGCGGCACGTGAGCCAACCCGCAAGGGCAGCGAGCAGCGTGGCGGCGAGCAGCGTCATGCGGGTGACTCCACGCCCGCATGTCGCAGAAGGCCATCGAGGGCCGACGCCGCCTCGTCCGGGACAAGTCGACCGTCGCGCCGCACGAGTGCCGGGACGGTCACGGCGAAGTCCCCGACGCGACGTACGAGATGGATCTCGCTGATGCAGCGTGGTGATCGCTGCAGATGGATGACGGCATGCACGCCAGCGGCAATGAGGGCATGGACCGCGTCGCGAGGCAGTCCGGCCATGAGACCAAGCGCTTCGAGACGAGCCGGGACATCCCCGGGGGAGTTCGCGTGGACGGTCCCGCAGCCGCCCTCATGGCCGGTGTTCATCGCCGACAGCAGGTCGACGACCTCAGCTCCACGGACCTCTCCGACGACGAGACGGTCGGGGCGCATGCGCAGGGCCTGACGCACCAGATCGCGCAACGTGACCTGA
>JAULZJ010000136.1:0-4674 GCA_032117435.1 Candidatus Nanopelagicales bacterium
GTTCATCACGAGGTCGGACAGCCCCTGGACGGAGGGCCGCTCGACCGGACCGACGTCGTCGACGAGCAGAGTCGAGCCCGCGATGAGGGTGCAGGACCAGCCCAGGCCCAGGAGGAAGAGTCCGATACCAAGCAAGATCACCTGATCCCCCGCGGCGAGTCCGGCGAGCACGCAGGACGCAAGCAGGATCACGATGCCCGCGACGATGACGGGGATGCGACCGAACTTGTCCACGGACCAGCCAACGATCGGTGAGAAGGCGTACATCCCGGCGACGTGCACGCTGATGACGAGTCCGATGAGCGTGAGAGTCACGTCGACATGCGCCATGTGGATCGGGGTCATCACCATGACCATGACCATCGCGACGTGGCCGATGGCGATGGCGCTCATGCCGAGTAGGGCGCCGCGATTGCCGCGCAGGTGCGCGATGCCGTCGCGCAGGCGTGGTTTGGCAACCTCCCGCTTGGCCTCCGCATCAACCTTCGCCCGCATCTGGGCGGCGAGGATGTAGGGATCGGGGCGGAGGAAGGTGAGCAGCACCAGCACGGCGATTGCCAGCGTGATGGCGGTGACGACGTAGGGCCCCGCGAGCTGCGGCAGGCCGAGGGAGATGCCGAGCCACCCGGCGGGCTCAAGCAGATTGGGTCCGAGGACCGCTCCGATCGTGGCGGCCCAGACGACGTAGGACAGCTGACGCCCGCGCTTGTCGTCCTGTGCGAGGTCGACCGCGGCGTACCGTGCCTGGTAGCCCGAGGCTGATGCGACGCCGACCAAGAGGCAGCCGAGCAGGACGAGCACGATGTTGAGCCAGAGCGCGCCCGCGATGACGACAAGCGCTCCGATTGCGCCGAGGCCATAGCCCAGTGCGAGGGATGCACGTCGCCCCTTGGACAGTGCCACCCGCGCAAGCGGGAGCGCGAGCAAGGCGGCGCCGAGCACGCCGAAAGTTTGCGCCAGGCCCGCCATCGCCTCGCTGCCGGAGACGCTCGCAGCAATGAGCGAGCCGGCGGCCACAGATCCGGCGATGGCGATGCCGCCGAAGATTTGGCTAATCGACAGTACGCCGACAGTGCGGCGTTGGATCGCCGGGACGTCGAGATCAGACGCGGTCGTGCTCACCACCGCGACGTTAGCGCAGCGCGATCATCGCCTCACCCTCGGCCAGAAGACCTCGTTGGACTTGATGGTCTCCCACGAGACATATCCGGTCAGACCCTTGGTCTTCTTGATCTGGCGCGTCCAGGTGAAGGAGCCATCGGCCTTGACTCGGATATTCGCGACGCCGTTCTTGAAGGTCGCCTGGCCCTTGTACTTGATCCAGGGCATGAGCTTCTGGCCCGCGTCGATCCCGCCGCTGGTCCCCGTCGTTCGGATGCGGTCGTGTCGCCCCGCCGCCGTGCGCGTGCCCTGGTCCAGCTCGAGCCACGGGACCACGAGGATCCCGATGCTCAGTACCCGACGCTGACCGGCCGGGCCATAGCCCACGGCCTGCAGCACGTGCAGACCCGGCTTGATCTCCTCGGGCAGCGTCTTGATGCCCTCGAAGTCACCGCCGTCATTGACCGGCACCGTCCCGAGGTCCACCGTCTTCAGCGCTCGGCCACCCGCAGGTGCCGTGTCATCGACCGGCGGATCGAGGAACAGCCCGACGAGGGAGTTGGGCATGAAGCCCGTCCCGGTCGTACGCGCATCACGCTCCGCCTGCAGCACGAGCACGCCGTCGTCGTTGAGCGGCAGCACCCGACCACCGGTGCCAATACCCTCGAGGGTCATCGTCCATCCGGTGTCGTCGATGATTAGCCCGTCGCTTATCGGGTTGGGTTCGACGACGACCGGCGTTGGCGCCCCATCGATCTCAAGGTAGGCCTCCCCCGGGTCGAGCGGCTCGGGCACGGGCCCTGGCCTCGGCTCAGACGCGGACCTCCACTGCGCGTAGAGCGTGAGGTCATTCGCGAAGTTGTACGACGCCCGGTTGGCGTACGACGTGCCCGTGCCGTCAGCCTTCGTGTTCCAGTTAACGAAGGCAAAGTCGGTCCGGGTGAAGGCATTGGGCGTCAGGGACGAAGGCGACCCGGACTTCTGCGGGGCCATAGTGCCGGTGCCCTGGTTGGACTCGAAGGTGACCGTCTTGGGCGTGCCGTAGACGGCCCAGAGGGTGACGGGGCCCTCGAGCGGACCGACGCGTGCCCCCGGGGAGAAGGCGACAGGACCGAATTGGGTCGTGGCCCATCCGATGAAGGCGTCTGATCCCCGGATGAGACCACGGCCATCTGCTGCCGGCGCACTCCTCCCGGAGGCGTAGGCCCGCGGATCGGTGGGCACAGTGCCGCCCGTGTTGCCGTTGCCCTCGTAGATGACGAAGAATCCGCAACGCAGGTTGGCCACCTGGATGCTGGGAGCTGCAGAGTTGGCCGCGAGCGCACCATCCACCTTGTTGGTGATGCCGGCGACAGTGCTCGCGGTGACGAGCAGGCTGCTGCCTCCGCCACCGCCACCAACCCCATCGAGACCGCCGCTTGCACCGCCGCCGCCACCGGCGTAGCCGCCACCACCGCCGCCACCGTCGAGACCGCCACCGCCGCCGCCACCGTAGGCGCCGGGCTGCGGTGACCAGGTCGTCCCGGTGTATCCGGGTGCGCCTCCCACGCCACCCGCAGCGCCGAATCCGCCACCGCCACCACCGGCCCGGCCTGCAGCATCGGGGCTCGATCCGGCTGCGCCAGGAGCGCCACCGTCGCCACCGCGCCCCTCGGGCGTGGTCGGCTCAACAGAGCCGCCGCGACCGGGGTTAGACTTCGTGCCGCCGGTCTCGCCGGGGCCGCCATCGCCACTCGATCCGCCCTCGCCGCCTCCGTCTGTCGTGTTCCTGGGGTCGGAGACGCCCCCGGTTGCCCTCTCGAGATTGCCACCGCCGCCGCCCCCGCCTGCAACGACAATCGGATCGGTCGTCACGCCAAGGGAGATCGACGAGTAGCCTGCCCCACTCCCACCCGGTGACGTGCCGTCAGCAAAGCGCACCGCGTCGCGGCCGTTGGATCCCACCATGAGGTAGAGCGTCTGCCCGCTCACGGTGTCGAAGGAACCACTCACGCTCGCGCCGAGTCCGCCCGCAGTGGGTGATGGACCCTGGTTGCCGATGCCACCCTTGCCACCATTAACTGTGAATGGGACCGTGACGGGTACGGGGATGGGAGGTAGGTCCTCATCGCCTCCGCTGCCCCCGGGCACGACGGTGCACTCGTAGAGACCGGGAGTGGTGAACGTCGACTGCGCAGGACCGAAGGGCACGGCGCCATTCGATGGCGTCGACCGCTGTCCCCAACCCGCGTTGTTCTGCGCCTCGACCGTGAAGGTGTACTCGATCCCCGGGGTAAGACCAGGAACGGTGCAAGAGATCGGTGCGGGAGCGGTCTGATACGTGAAGGTCCCTGCCGATGCCTTGAGGCCGCCCTTGAGTTCGACGACGACGGGGACGGTACCGGTGCCCGCAGGCACGGTGACGGTCCAGGTGTTGCCCTCGCCGCGGGTCAGCCCTGTCGCAGCTACTCCGTTGAAGGTGATACGCGAGATCGCTGCAGTGTCCATGAGGTAACCCGTCGCGAGGTCGGGGACCGTAAGCGTGATGCCTGTGGTGGAGCCCGCCTGTCCCGCAGAGGGTCGCAGGGACGGCGTGACCTTGGCCACGACGGAGACAGTGTTGCCACTGAGGTTTGCCGTGTAGACGAGGCCCTTGTTGGTGCCCTCCTGGTCCACAGCCACACTTGCAGGGAACTCCCCAACGGTGAGCTCGTGCGTGGCTGACTTCGTCGCGCCATCGATCACGGTGAGCTTGTTGAGTCCACCGCTGGTGGCAAACACTGTGTTCGTTGACTGATCAGCCGTAAGGCCAACCGTCCCCGGCGCTACGGGGATGAGATCCGTGACCGCACCCGAGGTCCCATCGATCACCGAGAGAGTGCGCGCACTGGTCACGCTGACGTAGGCAGTGCCATCCGCTTGATGGACCGCGACCCCGTAGGGAGTTCCCGGCGTTCCGATCGGCGCACCGATTCGCGCCCCTGTCGCGGCATTGATGGCCCACACGTCGTTCGCCTTGAAGTTGGCAACGTAGAGGACCTGGGTGCTCTCCCTCAGCCCGACTCCCTGGGGTCCGACGCCCGCAGGGATTGTTCTGGTGATCCGAGAAGAGCCTGGACCCACGACAGACACCGTCGATGGCCGCACCGCATCACCGTAGTTGCCCACGTATAGCGTGCCATCCGCCTGGTTCACCGTCATGGATCGAGGACCTGAGAAGCCGGTGATCGTGGACTGGACCGTCGCGGCGGCGCCAAGACGTCCATCGAGCACGGAGACCGAGCCGTCCCCCTGGTTTGCGATGTGGATTGCACTCGTCGACTGGTTGACGGCAACGACACTGGGAAACTTGCCTACAGTGACCCTGCCACTCAATGCCGTTCCCGTGCGCCCATTGATGATGGAAACGTTCCCGGGATTGGCAGGCACCCAGACTGCATCATTCCCGTACGCGTTTGCCACGAATACGGTGTCGTCCCGATCCAGGACGGCCACGCCGCGAGGGCTCGAGCCGACAGGAATCGTCTTGATCTCGGCGTACGTCGACGGCGGCTCGATAGCGCGAGGTCGTGGACCTGGGGCAGGCCCGTCACC
>JAULZJ010000137.1:0-5212 GCA_032117435.1 Candidatus Nanopelagicales bacterium
GCTCACGCGCATGGGGTTGTAGCGCTCGATGCGCATGGTGGCCGCGCCGACGACCACCGCATCCGACCAGCGCCGCACGGCGCCCAGGACGTGCCGGTCCGCCGGGCCCGAGATGCTGCCGGATCGCCCGTCGGGCCCCGAGACTGCACCGTCCAGTGCGATGACGAAGAGCGCGCGCAGCCAGGGCTCCTGCGGCCAGGGATAGTCGTCGTCAGGTGCTGCGGGCATGCCGTCCAGTCTCGCACCGCTAGCCTTCTGCGGCATGGCAGGCATTCCAGGAGATCAGATCGGCGCCCTCATGCATCAGATGGTGCCCATGGTGGCCACTTTGGGCCTCGAGTACGGCGAGGTGGCACCCGACCGCGTGGTCGTCGTACTCCGTGATCAGCCGGAGTACCGCAATCACGTCGGGGGCCCCCACGCGGCGGCGATGTTCGCAGCAGGCGAATCAGCCACGGGCGCGGCAGCACTCGCGGCCTTCGGGGACATGATGGACCGTGCCGTGCTGCTGCCCGTGACGGCGACGATGGACTACGTCGCGATCGCACGTGGTGACATCACCGCCGTCGCTCGCGTGGAGGGCAACATCGATGTCGCACGCCAGACCTTCGATGGCGGATCCCGCCCGGAGATCGACATCACCTGCGAACTCACCGATGCCGCCGGCACCGTCACCGCACGCCTGGCCACGCGGTGGACGCTGAAGGCGCTCAACCCTCGCTGATCCGACGGGCAGCGTCAGTTGCTGTCGCGGACGACCCGGGGCCCATGGTGGTAGTCGTCGTGCGAGCGTGGGTCCTCGCATGGCTCGAGATGCGTATGCACCTGTGCCTGCGGCAACTCGGCGCGAATGGCCTGCTCAACCTCTTCAACCAAGTCGTGCGCGCGAGTCACGCTCCACGACCCCGGCACCAGGACATGCAGGGAGACGAATCGGTCACGGCCCGACTCCCGCGTCTGCAGGCCGTGGAACTCCAACTCGCCAGGAGGGTGGCGATCGACGAAGGCACGGAGGACATTCATCACGCGCTCGTTGTCGTCATCGGGCAGGGCATGATCGAGCAGTCCGCGTCCGGCATTGCGGATGAGGATGAAGCCGGTCCACAGGATATTCGCGCCGACAGCGAGGGCGACAAGTGAGTCGAGTGGCAGCCAACCCGTCACGGCGACCAAGCCGACGCCCACGATGACGCCGATCGACGTGTAGACGTCGGTCATCAGGTGCTTGCCGTCCGCGATTAGCGCCATCGACCTGTGGCGGCCGCCCTGGCGCAGGAGGATGAGTCCCACGGCACCGTTGATCACGGTGGCACCGAGCGTGACCGCGAGGCCGATCCCCAACTCCTCGAGCGGGCGGGGGTTGAGGAGCCGCTCGATCGCGGTGTAGACGATGAGCCCGGCGGCGATCACGATCATCACACCCTCGGCCCCCGCGGAGAGGTACTCCGCCTTGCCATGGCCGAAGTGGTGGCGCTCATCCGGGGGCTTGGCCGCGGCAGCGATGGCGATCAGCGCGAGGACGGCAGCCGCGAGGTTGACGACGGACTCCAGGGCATCGGACAGAAGGCCGACCGAGCCGGTGAGGAGATAGGCGAGCGACTTGAGCGCGATGGTGACCACAGCCGCCGCAATCGACAGCCACGCCCAGCGGGTCAGTGAGCGCGCGTGACTACCTGACACGCCCCGAGCATCCCACGTCTCCGGGCAGTCACTGCATCTCCGGCCGGTCACTGCGGCTCCGCCCGGTCACTGCGTCCTAGAAGGCACCCTCCCCCGCCGGCACGGGCTCGGGCGGTGCACCATCCTCCTGGCGCACCGGACCGCTGAGGTAGCGCATCGCGCCGTAGATGCCCGCGGCCAAGGGTACGCCGATAAGCGCGCCGAGGAGGCCGAAGTAGGCGGCGCCGATAGCCGTGACCAGGACGATTGCCACCGGATGGAGGTTGACCGTCTGTCCCATGATGAGCGGCTGCAGCACATTGCCCTCGAGCTGGCCGATCACGACGATGAGGGCGATCACCAGACCTGCCGAGAGGGGGCCGTCGGTGACGAGCGCGACGAATGCCGCGAGCAGCATGGCGATGGGTGCACCGATGTAGGGGATGAAGGCACCGAAGAAGACGATGATGCCGAGCGGTATCGCGAGCGGTACGCCCATGATGAGCAGGACGATCGTGACGAGCGTGGCATTGGTGATGGCGACCAGCACCAGGCCCTGCGAGTACTGAGAGAACCCCCGCCAGGCGATGCGGACCGACTGCCCGATCACCTCGCGATTGCGAGCGGGCATCCAGCGCAGAAGCCAGGCGAGCATCTCGGTCGGCTGGATCAGGATGAAGATGAGGATGAAGATCGCGGCCGCGAGCGCTGTGCCGACGCCGAGCACGCTGCCGACGCCGGACAGCACGCCGAGGGCGATATCGCCGCCCGAGGAGCTGATGAAGTCCTCGACCCGCTGGTAGACGCTGGTGAGCTGGGCATCCGTGACCTGCAACGGGCCCTCTCGCAGCCACGTCTGCAGGTCGATCACCCCCTGGTTGAAGGCTTGGGAGATGCCCTCCCACTGCGACGCGGTCTGCAGGCCGATGAAGGTCACGACAACGCCGACGGCAACGAGGAAGGCGAACAGGCTGAGGACTGCCGCGACCCACCGCGGCATCGCGCGAGCGAGCCACTGGGTGAGTGGCATGAGCCACGCGGCCACGAGCAGGGCGAAGAAGAGCGCGAGGATCAGTGTCTGCAGCGGCGTGATGAGGAGCAGCAGCCCCCAGGCGACAACTCCGATAGCGGCAAGGCGCCAGGCATAGCCGCCGATGCGCCGGAAGGCGGGCGAGACGTGATCGGGGGTGTCGTACGGGACCGGAAGGGGAGGTCGAGCGGGGATGTGGTCCTCAGCCTCGCGGGACTTCCCCACAGTCCACCTCCTCGCCGCGAGCGTAGTCCCGCGGAGCACCCCATCCGGCGTACCCGCCTAGGGTGTGTCCCGGAGAGGAGGCGGCATGGCACTGGTCTACGACAGCGCGGGAACGGGCCCGCCGCTTGTCCTCATCCACGGCCTCGCATCATCGCGACGCTGCTGGGATCTCGTCATCGATGACCTCGCGCGCGACTACACCGTGTACGCCGTCGACCTCCCCGGACATGGCGAGTCCGATCCCCTGCCCGGGCAGCAGGAGACTCCTGCCACTGAGATGGCGCGTGCGGTCGGGGAATTCCTGGGCGAGCGCGACATCGACCGTGCGCACCTCGTCGGCAACTCACTGGGTGGGTGGACCGCACTCGAAGCGGCCGCGGATGGCTACGCGTTGAGCGTCACCGCGCTCTGCCCCGCCGGGCTGTGGGAGCCGATCCACGAACCGATGGGGGCGATCCAGTTCAACCGCCGGGCCGCCGTGGCGATCCGGCGCGTCATCCCCGCCATCATGAGCGTCACCCCCCTGCGCCGGGCACTGGTCCGCACCGGCTCCGAGCGCACCGCATCGGTCCCCTTCCGGGTCGCCGTGGACGCCGCCTATGCACAGGCCGATGCCCGTGGCTTCCAGCAGGCCCACGATGGGGCCCTGCACCGCCGCTTCGATCGCGCGGGGTCGATCCCCGCCGACGTGCCCGTCACCATCGCCTTCGGCGACAACGACCGAATCCTGCCCGCACCGCGCTTCCAGCAGCGCGACCTCGCTCCCGCGCATGCGCGGTGGGACGTCCTCTGGAACTGCGGTCACGCACCGATGTGGGATGTGCCAGCCGTCACCACCGCACTTGTGAGGGAGACGACGACAGCGGACGTGGGCCCATGAGTATCCGCGTCTACCAGGGCCCACACTCCGACGGGCGACGGATGCCGGTGAGCTGGCAGTGGCTGCCATGGCTCTTCGCCGGCATGACGATCGGCGGTCAGATCGTGTGGCTGCTCGCCGAGCCCGCCAGAGACGCGCTCACCATCGCGACGGTCGTCACCTTCTTCCTCGCCTCCGTATCCCACGCGTGGCTGACGCGCGGCTGGGCGTGGACCCTGGGCTATGTCGTCATCGCTGCGGGCGTGGGCGGAGCGATGGAGGCACTGGGCGTCGCGACCGGATTCCCCTTCGGTGCGTACGCCTACAACGACACTCTCGGGCCGACGCTCATGGGCGTCCCCGTCATCGTGATGATGGCCTGGGCGATGATGGCCTATCCTGCTCTGCTTGCCGCCCAGCGAATCTCGCGCACACGCGCCGGCGTAGTCGTCTTCGGCGCCTGGCTCCTGGCGGCCTGGGACCTCTTCCTCGACCCGCAGATGGTGAGCGAGGGCCACTGGACATGGGCCGCGCCCGATCCGGGACTCCCCGGAATCCCGGGCATCCCGCTGACCAACTACGTCGGCTGGGTGATCACCGCCCTCATCATCATGACCCTGCTCTCCCGGCTGCCCGCGCGCAAGCCCGGCATCGACGGGGTACCCACGCTCATGCTCATCTGGGTCTACCTCTCCAACGTCCTCGCCAATGCCGTCTTCTTCGATCGCCCCTGGGTCGCCGTCTGGGGCGGCATCATCATGGGTGCGGTCGTGATCCCCTGGGCATGGATCACCTGGACGCGTCGGCCATGAGCATGCGTCGCATCACCAAGGCCATCGCGGGCACGGGCGCCATCACCGCGGCCGCGCTCACCGCGCATGCCGCCGTCAACATGAGGCTCATCCGCCGCCCGCGCGACGAGTCGGTGACGATCACCGAGCGCGTATCCGTGCTGCTCCCGGCACGCAATGAGGCCGCGAGGATCACGCCCACGCTGCGCTCACTCCTCGCCCAGGAGGGACTCCCGCACCTGGAGATCCTCATCCTCGATGACGGATCCACCGATGGCACCGCGGATGTGGTGCGCCAGGTGGTGGGCGCCGACCCTCGCGTCAAGGTGATCGACGGTCCCGACGACCTGCCGCCCGCCGGATGGCTCGGCAAGTCCTGGGCCTGCCACCGCCTCGCGCAGGAGGCCACCGGAGACGTCCTCGTCTTCGTCGACGCCGACGTCCAGCTCACGGCACGCGCCATCGCCTCCACCATTCATCACATGCGCGGGGGCGGCCTCGACCTCCTGTCGCCGTACCCCCGGCAGATCGCCATCACCCCTGCCGAGCGCATCACCCAGCCGCTCGTCACCTGGTCGTGGGTGACCGCGCTGCCTATCCGGGTCACCGAGCGCAGCCACTACCCCTCGATGGCCGCAGCGGTCGGGC
>JAULZJ010000138.1:0-10450 GCA_032117435.1 Candidatus Nanopelagicales bacterium
CGCCAGAACATGCTCCTCGGCTTCGCACTCGCCGAGGCGCTGGCCCTCATCGGCTTCGTCGTCCCGTTCGTCTACGGCACCTGATCGGATCACCCGTGTCCAACTTCCTTACGGGCCAACTCATGGCTGCCGGCGAGAACGAGCCGATGCCGAGCGTCCTCGCGGTGCCGATCGACGAGCTCGTCGTCGGCCTGCTGGCGTTCTTCATCGTCTTCGGTGTCCTCGCCAAGGTCGCGCTGCCCAAGATCAAGGAGACCCTCGCGGCTCGCTCTGAGGCGATCGAGGGTGGCCTGCGCAAAGCCGAAGAGGCCCAGGCCGAGGCTCAGCGGGCGCTCGAGGAGTACCGCGCTGCACTTGCCTCCGCCCGGGAGGAAGCCGCCGCGATCCGCACGCAGGCCCAGGCCGACCGTGCGGCCATCGTGGAGGAGGCTCGCACCGAGGCACGTGCAGCCGCCGCCGCCGTAACCGCGCAGGCGGAGGCGCAGCTTGCCGCCGAGCGGGCGCAGGCCACATCGCAACTCACGCGCCAGGTGGGGGAGGTCGCTGTGGCCCTCGCCGGCAAGGTCGTGGGGCAGTCGCTCACGGACGATGCGCGCGTCAAGGCCACTGTCGATACCTTCCTCACCGACCTCGAGGCGCAGGTATCGCAGCAGGAGGCGGGCCGCTGATGTTGGGTGCGAGTCGCAGCAGCCTGTCGGAGCTCTCCGACTGGCTCGATGGCCAGCGCGGCGCCGAGGGACTGGCCGGGCTTCCGGCCGAGCTCTTCTCGGTCGCTGATCTCCTCGATCGCGAGAAGACGCTGCGCACGGCCCTCGCCGACTCTGGTCAATCGGCCGACTCGCGCTCCGAACTAGCGGCGTCGCTCCTGGCGTCGCGTGTCAGCCCACTCACCTTGCAGGTCGTGCATGAGGCCGTGCGCCATCGCTGGTCCTCCGATGCGGACCTGCTGCTCGGCATCGAGTCCCTGGCGGATCAGTCGGCCTTCATGGTCGCCGATGCCGCGGGGGACCTCGACGCCACCGAGGATGAGATCTTCCGCTTCGGTCGAGCGATCGACTCCTCTCCCGATCTGCAGATGGCTCTCACCGATCCGGCGCTGTCGGCGCAGTCCAAGGCGGCCATCGTCGAGGACCTCCTGCGGGATCGCACGACCGCGACGACGCGCCTGGTCCTCAGTTACGCCGTGGGGCACCTCCACGGCCGACGTATCGACGCGGTGGTCGACGACCTAGCCGACGCCGCAGCGCGGCAGCGCCAGCGCATCGTCGCCGAGGTGCGGGTCGCCCAGCCACTCGACGCCGAGCAAGAGCGCCGCCTCGCGGAGGCTCTCAGCGCCCTCAAGGGCCGTCGGGTCCGACTCAACGTCGCCGTGGATCCCGCGATCCTCGGGGGCGTGCATGTCACCGTCGGCGACGAGGTCATCGATGGCACGGTCTCAGCACGACTCGAACAAGCCCGGCGCACCATGCTCGGCTGATCAGCACACGGACACCAAGGTAAGCAAGCGAAAGATGTCGCCGAGGGCGACCTAAGAAGGAGAGCAGGCACCATGACGGAGCTGACGATCCGGCCGGACGAGATCCGGGGCGCGATCGAGCGAAATGTCGCGTCATACTCGCCCACCACGGCCCGCGAAGAGGTCGGCCGCGTGATCGAGACAGGCGATGGCATCGCTCGCGTCGAGGGTTTGCACTCGGCGATGACCAACGAGCTCCTCGAGTTCGAGGGTGGCCTGCTCGGTGTGGCCCTCAACCTCGATGTGCGCGAGATCGGCGTGGTACTCCTCGGAGATGGCTCGCGGATCGAAGAAGGCCAGCCGGTGCGCCGCACGGGCGAGGTCCTCTCCGTGCCGGTCGGCGACGCCTACCTCGGCCGTGTCGTCGATCCCCTGGGCAACCCCATCGACGGCAAGGGACCCATCGCAGCGGAGACCCGTCGCGCACTCGAGGTCCAGGCGCCCAGTGTCGTCCAGCGCCAGCCGGTTACTGAGCCGATGCAGACGGGCATCAAGGCTATTGACGCCATGACGGCCATCGGTCGCGGTCAGCGCCAGCTCATCATCGGCGACCGCCAGACCGGCAAGACCGCGGTGTGCCTCGACACGATCATCAACCAGCGCTCCAACTGGGAGTCGGGCGATCCGACCAAGCAGGTGCGCTGCATCTACGTCGCCATCGGACAGAAGGGCTCGACTATCGCGTCCGTCAAGGGGGCGCTGGAAGAGTACGGCGCGATGGACTACACCACCATCGTCGCCGCACCCGCTTCGGATCCCGCTGGCTTCAAGTACCTCGCCCCCTACACCGGTTCGGCCATCGGCCAGCACTGGATGTACCAGGGCAAGCACGTCCTCATCGTCTTCGACGATCTGTCGAAGCAGGCTGAGGCCTACCGCGCCGTGTCGCTCCTGCTGCGCCGCCCGCCGGGCCGCGAGGCGTACCCCGGCGACGTCTTCTACCTGCACTCCCGCCTTCTCGAGCGCTGCGCCAAGCTCAGCAACGAGATGGGTGGCGGTTCGATGACGGGCCTGCCCATCATCGAGACGAAGGCCAATGACGTGTCGGCGTATATCCCGACCAACGTCATCTCGATCACGGACGGTCAGTGCTTCCTCGAGTCCGACCTCTTCAACTCGGGCGTGCGTCCCGCAATCAACGTCGGGATCTCGGTGTCCCGCGTCGGTGGATCCGCACAGCCGAAGGCCATGAAGAAGGTCGCCGGCAGTTTGCGTCTCAACCTCGCGCAGTTCCGCGAGTTGGAGGCATTCGCTGCCTTCGGCTCGGATCTCGACTCCGCCTCCAAGGCCCAGCTGGCCCGTGGCACGCGCCTGGTCGAGCTGCTCAAGCAGCCGCAGTACCAGCCGCAGGCCATGGAGCGCGAGGTCGTGTCGGTGTGGTCGGGCACCTCCGGCCAGCTCGATGACGTCCCGGTCGAGGACATCCGCCGTTTCGATGCCGAGTTCCTCGACTACATCCAGCGCGAGCAGCCGGGCATCCTCGAGACGATCCGGCAGACCGCCGATCTGTCCGACGACACGGTCACCACGCTCACGACATCCATCAACGCCTTCAAGCGCCAGTTCACGACGCACACGGGCGAGATGCTCATCAAGGACGAGCCCGTGCCGGCCCTGTCCGAGGATGACATCGACCCGACGCAGATCACGCGGACGCGGCGGGCGTAGGCGCAGGTCGAGGAGATACGTCATGGGTGCGCAGCTAAGGGTCTTCCGCCGACGGATCAAGTCCGTCCAGGCGACGAAGAAGATCACCAAGGCCATGGAGCTGATCGCGTCGTCGCGCATCGTCAAGGCGCAGCAGCGTCTCGATGCGTCGACGCCGTACCTCATCCAGCTCACCCAGGCGGTCTCCGCGGCAGCGAGTCACGCCAGTGACATCGGCAATCACCCGCTGGTGCGCGCACCCGAGGTGCGCGATCGCGCTGCGGTGCTCGTCGTCACAGCGGATCGCGGTCTTGCGGGCGCCTACTCCGCCAATGCCATCCGCGAGGCGGCAGGGCTCACGCGTCTGCTCAATGAGCAGGGCCTCGATGTCACCCCGTTTGTCGTCGGGCGCAAGGGCGTGGCGTGGTACCGCTTCCGCGGGATCGCGATGGGTGGCCAGTACACCGGCTTCACCGATCAGCCCACCTACGCCGACGCGCGTGCGATCGGCGACGACCTGCTGCAGGCCTTCCTCACGCCGGAGTCCGAGGGCGGGATCGACGAGATCCACATCGTCTACACCCACTTCGTGAATATGGCCGTGCAGCAGGTGCGTGTGCGGCGGGTGCTGCCGCTGGAGATCGTCGACGAGGTCGTCGAGACCAAGTCGGGGGAGTCGCTGCCCTTCCCGCTCTACGAGTTCGAGCCCGGTGCCGACACCGTCCTCGACGCCCTTCTCCCTCGCTACATCGACCATGCCGTCTACACCGCACTGCTCATGTCGGCCGCCTCAGAGCATGCCGCTCGCCGGCGCGCCATGAAGTCCGCGACCGACAACGCCGAGGACCTCATTCGCTCCCTCACCCGACGGGCCAACGCGGCTCGCCAGGCCGAGATCACCCAGGAGATCAGCGAGATCGTCGGCGGCGCCGACGCACTCGCCTCCGCCTAGACCCCGCTAGCCGACCGTAGGAACCGAAGGAAAGAGGATCGACATGACCGCCACGATGGACCAGGCGACCCCACACGCGAAGACACCCGGTGTCGGACGCGTCGCCCGCGTCACCGGCCCCGTCGTCGACGTGGAGTTCCCGGTCGAGGCGATGCCGGAGCTCTTCAACGCCCTCAACGTGGACGTCTCCTTCGACCAGGGCGAAGAGGGTGGCGGCACGCGCATGCTCACCCTCGAGGTGGCCCAGCACATCGGCGACAACATGGTGCGCACCATCTCCATGCAGCCGACCGACGGCCTCGTGCGTGGGGCCCCTGTGCGCGACACGGGCGGCCCGATCTCCGTGCCCGTGGGTGAAGTCACCAAGGGTCACGTGTGGAACACCCTGGGCGAGCCCCTCGACGTCGACAAGTCGACCCTCGACATCAAGGAGCGTTGGGGGATCCACCGCTCCGCGCCGGCGTTCGACCAGCTGGAGTCCAAGACCGAGGTCTTCTCCACGGGCATCAAGGTCATCGACCTGCTCACCCCCTACGTCAAGGGCGGCAAGATCGGCCTCTTCGGCGGTGCGGGTGTCGGCAAGACCGTGCTCATCCAGGAGATGATCTATCGCGTCGCGGAGAACTTCGGCGGCGTGTCCGTCTTCGCCGGGGTCGGCGAGCGCACCCGCGAGGGCAACGACCTCTTCCTCGAGATGACCGAGTCCGGCGTCATCGACAAGACCGCTCTCGTCTTCGGCCAGATGGACGAGCCGCCGGGCACCCGCCTCCGCGTGGCCCTCACCGCGCTGACCATGGCCGAGTACTTCCGCGACGTCGAGAAGCAGGACGTGCTCCTCTTCATCGACAACATCTTCCGCTTCACGCAGGCCGGCTCCGAGGTCTCCACGCTTCTCGGCCGCATGCCCTCTGCCGTGGGCTACCAGCCCACGCTCGCGGACGAGATGGGCATGCTCCAGGAGCGCATTACCTCGACGCGTGGCCACTCCATCACATCGCTGCAGGCGATCTACGTCCCCGCAGACGACCTGACCGACCCCGCACCCGCGACGACGTTCGCGCACCTGGACGCGACTACCGTGCTCTCGCGCCCGATCTCCGAGCTCGGCATCTACCCCGCGGTGGATCCTCTCGACTCGACCTCGCGCATCCTCGACCCCCGCTACGTCGGCGAGGAGCACTACGCCGTGGCCGCCCGCGTCAAGGAGATCCTGCAGCGCTACAAGGATCTGCAGGACATCATCGCCATCCTCGGCATGGACGAGCTCTCCGAGGAAGACAAGATCATCGTCAACCGGGCCCGTCGTATCCAGCGCTTCCTCTCGCAGAACATGTTCGTCGCCGAGGCGTTCACCGGCCAGCCCGGCTCCTTCGTCCCGGTCGAGGAGACCATCGCCTCCTTCAAGGCGCTGTGCGACGGCCAGTACGACCACATCCCGGAGCAGGCGTTCTTCATGTGCGGCGGCATCGAGGACGTCGAGGCCAAGGCGGCGCAGCTCGCCAAGGAGTCCTGATCGTGGCTGAGCTCAAAGTCGCCCTGGTGTCGGCCGAGCGCTCCGTCTGGCAGGGCACGGCCAAGAGCGTCGTGGCCAAGACGCCGGACGGCGAGATCGGCATCCTGCCCGGCCATTCGCCCGTCCTCGCGCTGCTGCTCGATGCCCCTCTGCGCATCGAGACGATCGATGGCACCAAGGTCCTCGTGGCCGTCCACGGCGGGTTCTTCTCCGTCGACTCCGACCAGGTTAATGTCATCGCGGAGACGGCCGAGCTCGCGGAGGAGATCGATGTCGAGCGGGCCAAGGAGGCCCTGGCGCGTGCCCAGGCGGCGGGCGCCGAGGACGATCCTGCTGCTCAGGCGGGCAAGCGCGCGGAGACCCGCCTCGCCGTCGCCGTCGGCTCCCGCTGAACCTCACAACGCATTCGGCTCAGGACTCCGCGTTGCCGCCACCGGGCTGCCACAGCACATCGCCGCCGATGCCGAGATTGGCGCAGCGCGCGAGGATGAAGAGCAGGTCCGACAGGCGATTCAGATAGAGCGCGGTCAGCGGGTTGATGGAGTCGCCGTACTCATCGATGGCTCGCCACGTGGCACGCTCCGCCCGACGGATGACCGTGCGGGCGACGTGCAATTGAGCCGCACCGAGTGTGCCCCCCGGGAGGATGAAGGACCGCAGCGGCTCGAGGCGTGCGTTGTAAGCGTCGCACGCCGCCTCGAGGCGATCGACGTACTGAGGCGTGATACGCAGCGGTGGGTACTCCGGATTCGGCACGATCGGCGTGCACAGGTCCGCACCCACGTCGAAGAGGTCGTTCTGCACGCCGGTGAGCAGCTCGACGATGTCGGCCTCGAGGCCGCCGGAGGCGACAGCCACGCCGATGGCCGAGTTGCCCTCGTCGACATCGGCGTAGGCCTCGAGGCGCAGGTCGGTCTTGCTCGTGCGCGACATGTCCCCCAGCGACGTGGTGCCGTCATCACCCGTGCGGGTGTAGATGCGCGTGAGATTGACCATGCCTCGACCCTAGGGGACGCCCCCTGGCAGCGCGAGGCGGCGTGGCCGTCGACCGAATGGCGGCCAAATGGTCGACGGGGCAGGCTCTCAGCAGCCGTTAGGTCGACGGGGGGCGGGCGCCTAGCATGGGCGCTGTGGAGGCGCTGCGCATCGTCGGAGGACCCCGGCTGAGTGGCGAGGTGACCGTCACGGGAGCCAAGAACAGTGTCCTCAAGCTCATGGCCGCGGCCCTCCTCGCCCCGGGCCGGACCACACTGCGCGATGTCCCCGACATCCTCGATGTCGAGATCATGGCCGAGCTGCTGCGCCGTTTGGGCTGCGATGTCGGGCACGAGGCCGGCGCAGGCACGGTCGTCATCGATGTGCCGGAGATGCTGGAGCATCGCGCCGACTACGACCTCGTACGCCGGATGCGGGCCTCGATCACCGTCCTAGGTCCTCTGCTCGCTCGCTGTGGCGTTGTCGACGTGGCCTTGCCGGGCGGGGACAATATCGGGTCACGGGGACTGGACATGCACATCGGCGGACTGCAGCGGATGGGGGCGGAGGTCACGAGCGAGCACGGCTACCTCATCGCGCAGGCACCATCGGGCTTGCGGGGCGCCACGATCTGGCTCGACTTCCCGAGCGTGGGCGCGACCGAGACCCTGCTCATGGCAGCGGTCACCGCGCGCGGGCGAACGGTCATCGACAATGCTGCACGGGAGCCTGAAGTCGTCGATATCTGCACGATGCTCAGCAAGATGGGTGCGGTGATCAGCGGGATGGGATCCTCCACCCTCGAGATCGACGGGGTGGATGGGCTCACGCCGGTCGAGCACGCCACGGTCCCCGACCGCATCGTCTCCGGGACCTGGGCAGTCGCCGCGGCCATCACACGTGGCGACATCACCGTGCGCAACGCACATGCGGGGCACCTCGACATCGCCCTGGACAAGCTCACGACCGCGGGTGCCGTCATCAGCGTCATGGATGACGGATTCCACGTGACCATGGACGGGCGCCCTCGCGCCGTGGACATCGTCACGCTTCCCTACCCGGGCTTTCCGACCGACCTGCAGCCGCAGTTCATCGCCCTGAATGCGATCGCGGAGGGAGCAGCCCTGGTGACGGAGAACCTCTTCGAGGCGCGTTTCCGCTTCGTCCACGAGCTCGTCCGCCTCGGAGCCGATGTGCAGACCGAGGGGCACCACGCGCTGGTGCGCGGTCGGGAGCAGCTCAGTGGCGCGCCGGTAGAGGCGACCGACATCCGCGCAGGGGCGGGTCTCGTGCTGGCGGGACTCGTGGCGGACGGCGAGACGATGGTGCACGAGGTGCACCACATCGACCGTGGCTACGCGCACCTGGTGCCCGATCTTCAGCGCCTCGGCGCCGACATCGCTCGCGTCGAACTCCCGGGCTAGCGCGCGTCGAGCTGGGCGCGTGCGCGAACCTCGTCGCTCGGCCACACCATCACGCGTGGGCCGTCGAGTGTCTGTGCCAGCGTCGCCCGGATGCCCGCATCCTCGAGGCTGCGCCGGATGATCTCGCCCTCGACGTACGACGGCGGGGTCGCGACGGGCACGAGCAGGCCGTACTCATCGGACGCACCCTGACGGGGCGGTGCCGCGACGACCGAGACGCCGCGGCGGAAGGCCCAGCGCAGCAGCAGGATGAGTACGCCGAGGAAGACGAAGGCCATGATCGGCCCGACGGCGTAGGAGTAACTGGTGCCCACTCCTCCATGGTGGGGCACGGGACGCGACCTCGCCACCGAGGGTTACCCGCGAGTACGCTGCGCCCATGGATCGCCCCCAGGACCGTCAGCGAGATCGTCCGTGGATCATGCGGACGTACGCCGGCCATTCATCGCCGGCGGAGTCCAACTCGCTCTACCGCCGCAATCTCGCCAAAGGGCAGACGGGCCTGTCGGTCGCCTTCGACCTGCCGACGCAGACCGGATATGACCCGGACAGCCCGATGGCCTCGGGCGAGGTCGGCAAGGTGGGTGTGCCCATCGCGCATCTCGGGGACATGAGGCGACTCTTCGAGGGCATTCCGCTGGGAACCATGAACACCTCGATGACCATCAATGCGACGGCCATGTGGCTCTACGCGCTCTATGTGGTCGCGGCCGAGGAGCAGGGAGTCGAGGAGTCGCTGCTTCAGGGCACGACGCAGAACGACATCATCAAGGAATACCTCTCGCGAGGCACCTACATCTTCCCGCCCGGTCCGTCGTTGCGCTTGATCCGCGACATGATCGTGCACACGGTCGAGCATGCTCCGCAGTGGAATCCGATCAATATCTGCAGCTACCACCTGCAGGAGGCGGGAGCTACTCCCGTCCAGGAGATCGCCTTCGCCATGGCGACGGCAATCGCCGTACTCGACTCCGTGCGCGACTCGGGCCGCGTCCCACCTGAGCGCTTCGGCGAGGTTGTCGCGCGCATGTCCTTTTTCGTCAATGCAGGAGTGCGCTTCATCGAGGAAATGGCCAAGATGCGCGCCTTCGTCCAGCTCTGGGACGACGTGACACGGGAGCGCTACGGCGTCACCGACCCTAAGCAGCGCCGCTTCCGCTACGGCGTGCAGGTCAACTCGCTCGGACTCACCGAGGCCCAGCCGGAGAACAACGTCCAGCGCATCGTGCTCGAGATGCTCGCGGTCACGCTGTCGAAGGATGCCCGTGCCAGGGCCATCCAGCTGCCCGCGTGGAATGAGGCACTGGGCCTCCCCCGTCCGTGGGATCAGCAGTGGTCCCTGCGTATCCAGCAGGTCCTCGCCGAGGAGACCGACCTGCTGGAGTACGGCGACATCTTCGCCGGCTCCCATGTGATCGAGGAGCTCGTCGACAGCCTCATGACGCAGGCACGGGCGGAGATGGAACGCATCGAGTCCCTCGGTGGAGCTGTCGCGGCCGTGGAGAGCGGCTACATGAAGGCGGAGCTGGTGCAGGCCCATGCAGAGCGACGTGCTCGCGTGGAGTCGGGTGAGCAGGTCATCGTCGGAGTGAATCGGCACGTCGAGACTGAGCCCAATCCCATGCTGGCCGATCTCGATGCGGCCATCCAGACGGTGGATGCCACTGTCGCTGCGCAGGCCATCGATGGGGTGCGCGACTGGCGCGGGCACCGCGATCCTGAGGCGGTTGTGGCAGCCCTGGAACGCCTGCGGGAGGAGGCTGCGGGAGAGGCCAATCTCGTGGCTGCCTCCCTGGCGTGCGCGCGTGCGGGCGTCACCACGGGGGAGTGGGCCAATGCCCTGCGCGATGTCTTCGGGGAGTTCCGGGCTCCGACGGGGGTCACGGCCACGATCGCCGCGGGGGCTCCGACGGAAGAGCTGCGCACCGTCCGCGAGGCCGTGCAGGCCACCGGGGATGAGCTGGGCACGCGCCTGCGGTTCCTCGTGGCCAAGCCCGGGCTCGACGGCCACTCCAATGGTGCCGAGCAGATCGCCGTGCGTGCCCGCGATGCGGGATTCGAGGTCGTCTACCAGGGCATCCGACTGACGCCGGAGCAGATCGTGGCGGCCGCCGTAGACGAGGACGTCGACATCGTGGGCATCTCGATCCTGTCCGGCTCCCATCGCGAGCTCGTGCCCACCGTGGTGGATGGCCTGCGTGCGGCCGGGATGGACGACACCATCGTCGTGGTCGGCGGGATCATCCCGGACGCCGATGCCGACTACCTGCGCGAGCGTGGAGTCGCCGCGGTCTTCACTCCCAAGGACTACGACGCCACGGCAATCATGGGCCGGGTGCTGCGGGAGGTGCGCACGGCGCGCGGGCTCGCTCCGGCGGCGCGATGAGACTGGTCGTCGCGCGCTGCTCGGTCGACTACGCGGG
>JAULZJ010000139.1:0-5919 GCA_032117435.1 Candidatus Nanopelagicales bacterium
AATCCCCACCAGGATGCCCAGGGTGTCGCCATCGAGGCTCACCTCGATCGTGGTCGCGGACCCGTGGCGACCGTGCTCGTGCAGCGAGGCACCTTGCGTCCTGGCGACTCGATCGTGGCCGGGGACGCCTTCGGGCGCGTGCGCGCCATGCTCGATGAGGATGGGCAGCCAGTGGCCGAGGCGCTCCCGTCAAGGCCCGTGCAGGTTCTCGGACTCACCTCGGTGCCCGGGGCGGGCGACACCTTCCTCGTCGTCGCCGAAGATCGCACCGCGCGGCAGATCGCCCAGACTCGTCAGGCTCGGGAGCGCAATGCCCAACTGGCCAAGTCCCGGGCGCGACGTACCCTCGAGGACTTCCTCAAGAGCATCGAGGAGGGCGAGCGCCAGGAACTCAACCTCATCCTCAAGGGCGACGTCTCCGGATCGGTCGAGGCCCTCGAGGACGCGCTGCTGAAGATCGAGGTGGGCGAGGAGGTCTCCCTGCGGGTCATCCACCGCGGGGTCGGCGCCATCACCAAGAGCGATGTCACCCTCGCCAGTGCGTCCGATGCCGTCGTCGTGGGCTTCAACGTCCGCCCCGAGGGCAAGGTTGCGGAGTTCGCATCCCAGGAGGGCGTGGACGTCCGCTTCTACTCGGTGATCTACCAGGCGATCGACGAGATCGAGGCTGCCCTGCGCGGCATGCTCAAGCCGGAGTTCGAGGAGGTGCAGCTCGGCACCGCCGAGGTGCGCGAGGTCTTCAAGTCCTCCAAGTTCGGCACCATTGCCGGCTCCCTGGTGCGCAGCGGCGAGATCCGCCGCAACACCAAGGCTCGCCTCGTGCGGGATGGTGCCGTCGTGGCCAACGACCTCACCATCTCCTCCCTGCGGCGCTTCAAGGACGATGTCACCGAGGTGCGCGAGGGCTTCGAGTGCGGCATCAACCTCGGCACGTACGGCGACGTCAAGGTCGAGGACGTCATCGAGACGTATGAGATGCGCGAGAAGGCACGCGCCTAGCGGGCGATCGCGTGTTCGTGGCGACCTGCGAGTTGGACCTCCTGCTGGGTGATGTCCATTCGCTCAAGGAGAAGCGGGGTGTCGTGCGCCCGATCGTCAAGGAGTTGCGCAGGAGGTTCGACGCGGCCGTCGCGGAGACGGACTACCAGGACCTGCATCGCCGGGCGGTGGTGACCGTGGCTGCCGTCTCGGGCGACGCGGCCCATGCGCGCGGTGTGGTGGACGCATGTGAGGAGTGGATCTCCGGGCTTCCGGAGATCACGGTGGTGGGAGCCCGCCGACGATTGTTCGGCGGCGATGACGAAGGGGTGGAGTGATGGCTGCCGAAGCACGCGCGCGCAAACTCGCGGATCGAGTCCGCGAGATCGTGGCCGAAGCGCTGGAGATGAAGGTCAAGGATCCCCGGCTCGGCTTCATCACCGTGACCGATGCGCGAGTCACCCCCGATCTCCGGGAGGCCACCGTCTTCTACACGGTCTACGGCGACGACGTGGAGCGCGCCGCCACCGCGGCTGCCCTGGAGTCCGCCAAGGGCATCCTGCGCACGGAGGTGGGGAGGCAGACCGGCATCAAGCACACTCCCTCACTCGCCTTCGTCCTCGATGCACTGCCCGACACCGCCCAGCACATCGACGACCTGCTGCGCGCGGCGGCCGAGTCCGATGCCCAGGTGCATGCCCAGGCCACCGGCGCGCACTATGCCGGCGACCCGGACCCCTACCGGCATCCGGCCGACGAAGCCGAGGACGTGGGCGAAGCCGAGGACGCTGGCCCCGCGCGATGACCGCCCAGGGCCTGGTGGTCGTCGATAAGCCGGAGGGCCCCACCTCCCACTCGATCGTGGCCCGGGCACGCAAGGCCTGGGGCACGCGCCGCGTGGGACACGCGGGCACGCTGGATCCGATGGCGACCGGCGTGCTGGTCCTTGGCCTGGGATCGGCGACGCGCTTGCTGGGCCACTTGTCCGGCCAGGGCAAGGAGTACCTCGCCACGATCGCCCTGGGCATCACCACGACGACCGATGATGCCCAGGGCGACGTGGTGAGCGCGCCGGGTGCACATCTCGCGGCGGCGGACGTCGAGCAGGCCATGGCGCCCTGGCGAGGTGTGGTGCGTCAGAGACCGAGCGCGGTGAGTGCTGTCCACGTCGATGGCCGGCGTGCCCACGAACTCGTGCGAGCGGGTGAGGACGTCGAGCTCCCCGAGCGCCAGGTGAGCATCGAGGCGTTCGACCTACTCGCCCTGCGCTACGGCGACTCCGCGGGAGTGCCCATCACCGTCGTGGATGTCCGCGTGGACTGCTCGGCAGGCACCTACGTCCGGGCCCTGGCCCGAGATGTCGGCAGCGCACTCGGCGTGGGCGGGCACGTGACGTCCCTACGCCGTACGCGATCCGGGGCCCTCACGCTGGCGGATGCCTGCAGCATCGAGGAGCTCGGTGCCGCTCCGCTGATGAGCGCCGCGGTGGTGGCGAGGCGGTCGCTGCCGTGGGTGGACATCGTGGATGCCGACGTCCGCTCGGTGGTCCACGGAGTACGCATCCCGTGGCCCGCGGCCGCGCCGCGCGAGGGCACCGTGGCCTTCACGCATGGTGACGACCTCCTCGCCCTCGCGGAGGCGAGATCAGGGGTAGCGGCGTACTCCGCCGTCTGGCCCCCCGCGACCCACGCCTAGCGCGCGAGGGTCCCGCGGGCGGTGTCGGGGGAGAGATCCTCGACGAGGATGCTCGCCCACGTGTCGCACACGTCCTCCAGGGGGAAGGATGCGCGCACCTGGCTGCTTGCCATGTCGCACTGCGATGACCACGCGCCTGATCGCTGGATCTCGTATATCGCGTCGGCGACGGCGGTCGGATCCGCGTGGATCCAGCGGGTGTCGTAGATCGTGTCCGCGCCCGGCCACGGCAGCAGGGCCGGGACGGCACCCGATGCCATGCCCTCCGCGGGTGCGAGGTGGAAGCTCTCGTCATCCGAGGTGGACAGGACCCAGCCGACGCGGCGCAGCCACGCGGCGACATCGCCTCCGAACCCATCGAAGCTTACCGCTCCCGCCACGACCGGATCGTCGTGGATGCGGTGGAAGAGGCGCTCGGCTTCGGCGCGCTCCTCGGGCTTGCGCCAGATCCACCAGTAGTCCCACGGCAGCTTGGACTTGACCGCCAGGCGGAAGCGCCGGTCCCGCCGACGCAGGCTGGCGAGGATGTCCACACCGAGGTCGGGGCGCTTGCGGTGCGGGGAGATGCCGATCATGCCGAGAGTGAACTCCGCACCCGCGAGCTTGGGTCGATCGAATTGCTCGACATCGACCCAGTTGGGGATGACGACGATGCGATCGACCGGCCAGCCGGTGCGCTCAGCGGTGAGCTGGGCGTAGAACGGGCTGACGCACACGACCTGGTCGATGGCGTCTGCGCGGACATCCGCCAGCCAGCCCGCATCGAGCTCGAAGCGGTGCAGTCGGGTGATGAGGCGCTGGCCGGTGCGCTTGTGCCGGCTGTACCAGACGAGGTTGGGTCCGGCCCACTCGCAGATGACGACATCGGCCCACGCCACCATGGCCTCGCTGGCCGTAACATCATGGACCGACAGGGCATCCCAGTGGTCGAGCCGCAGCTCGACCCCCTCGAGTCCGGCGAGGTGCTCCTGGATGCGCGTGAAGAACTTCAGGTCGTGACTCGCGACGCCCACTCGCAGCGGTCGCCCCCGTGCGCTCACGGCGCGCTCGAGTGCTGCGGGCGCCGGTGGGAAGGTCCGGTCCAGGATGGCGCGGAGGCGCGCGCTCGCCGCCTCCATGCGGAAAGGCGCGACGGACTCGATGATGCGCTGGGACATCCTCGGCAGGAGATCCGGATCGCGGGTGAGAGCGGCACATGCCGCCGCGATGTCGGCCTCGTCGGTGACGAACAGGGGATAGTCCGCCCCGAGCAGGTCTTCGTGCATCGGCGTGCGGTTGAGCAGGACGGGCACGCCGAGTACGCCGAATTCCAGCACCTTGGTGCTGAGCTCGAGGCTCGCGTCCATGGCGGCGGCGCGCCACGACAGACCGAGATCGCCCGAGGCCGCCATGGCCATGGCCTGCTGCCGCGGCATTCCCCCGTGCCAGATCACGCCGGGCGTGGTCTCCAACGCCGTGCGCATGCGCTGCGACCAGTCGGGATCATCGGCAACGTCGTGGATCTTGTCCCCGACCATGTGGACCTCGGCATCGATACCCTGTTCGGCGAGGATGGCAGGAAGCCGCGTCATCTCGAGCGTGTGCCACAGTGGAGCGAACTTGCCTGTGTAGACCAGGCGTAGCGGGCGGTCGGTCGTCAGGCCGGGTCGGGCTGCGACCTCGACCTCGGGCGCGGGAACGATGGGGCTCCACAGCACGCAGCGCCCACTCGCCCCCGGGACTGTCGCCTCGATGAGGGAGCGCAGCTCGTCGGTCTGACAGAGCACCCAGCGACTTCCCCGCGCGATCGCGGCGAGACGGTCGCGCTGCTCGTCGTCGATGTCGAGGGGGCTCTGGGGGATGTCGGTGAGGTAGGTCCACAGTCGGCCGTGCAGTCGAGGCGATGCGGCAGCAGCACCCACGAGTCGCAGCCCGCGGACCACGATGAGGTCGGCCGAGGATTCGGCATCGAGGCGCTCGATGAGGCCGACGGCGGCGTCGGGACCCAGGGGAGTGGGCGCCGCAGCCATGCCCGAGATGAATGGGTCGACGACGGTAACACCGGGCAGTGCACGTAGGGGGTCGACCAGGCGCCCCGTCTCCACAGGGGCCTTGAGCAGCACGCGCACGGAGACTCCGGCGCGGGACAGTGCCTCGGACATCGACTGGACCCAGATGGCCGACCCGTCGAGGATATTGAGATTGACATCGCCGTAGACGATCGCGCGCCGTGTCGTGGTCATCGGGCGGCCAGCAGTCGCGCATCGGTCGGATGCGATCGGGTTGCCTGTCCCAGCAGGTGGCCGGCGAGGAGCTCGGCGAGGTCGTGGGGATTGCTCGTATCAACCTGCACGGCGACGAAGGGAGAGGTCACACCGAGCAGTGCGGGCTCGCGCGATGCGTGCTCGGCGCTGGGGACGACATCGATGCCGGCAGCGAGGAGCGCGGTCCGGGCGCGATCGGAGATCTCCTGGGCGATGACCACCTCGCGGGGCTGCCAGGCCTGGGCGATGATCCGATCGATGTCGACATCGGCTTCGGCGAGCAGAGCGATGTCCCAGCAGGCTCGGGGCCGTGAGGCGATGCCGAGCCTCTCGGCCAGGACTGTCAACTGCACGGGCGCCGACGCCTCGAGGAGGATGGCCGCGAATGCTGCGCGGTGCTCATCGGGGGTGAGGGGCTGCGGGCCCCTCCCGGCCAGCGCCGCGAGCTGCCGATGGTACCGGGTGGTCGAGACAGCGTGGCGCGCATCAGGCCAGCGCGACATCATGCGTGCGAGATCGTCGTCGCCGGGTCCCAGCACGCGGCGCCCGGCGGCCAGGGCGGCGACGCTCGCGAGTCCGGCGCCGAGCAGCCCGGGGGCCACTGGAGTGGCGAGGATCGCGGTGGATGCCGAGAGGGCCCGAGACCAGGCGACATCCGGCGGGAGTGCAGGGTCAGGTGCGACCGTCCGCGCTGCAGCGGCGCTCACGTCGGGCCAGCCGCCGAGGTCGAGCAGAGCAGGACTGTCAGCCGGTGCCAGGACGGCGAGGGGATCGATGCCCGGGTGCCAGGCGGACCGTCGGGCCGCGCCCGGGCCGTCGACGACGAGATCGCAGCGCGCCGCCAATCCATCGAGGAAAGCGGTGTGCGACGGGGGTGTCATGCGCAGCAGGACGACGGGGCGACCGAGGGCATGGGCGGCATCGACCAGTGCGCCGGCGGCGAGGAGCCGATCCACGGCGGCGGGATCGCCGAGGTGCGACCAGGACTCGCCCGGGAGCGACG
>JAULZJ010000140.1:0-3663 GCA_032117435.1 Candidatus Nanopelagicales bacterium
CACCGGGCATCTCGACCGAGGTGACCTTGCCGGTCTCCGGCGCGGCGTAGGCGTAGTCGACGGTGGGCGTGGTCTGCGACCCGACGAAGGTGTCGTTGGTGGTGGTGCGCGCCCGGTTGTTGAATCCAGGCACGACCCGATCGGCAGGCACAGTCTGCGGCTTGTCACTGCCGATGCCCGCCGTGATGGTGAACCAGCCGGACGGATCAGCACCGTCGACCTCGACGCTCACCTGCTTAGGACCCGACGGCAGGTCGTCGAGCGTGCACACCGTCCCCACGCAGGCGCGTCCCTCGATGACGAGGTGCACCTCGGATCCGCCGGAATTCTCGATCCGGAAGGTCCAGCCCTCGTCACGTGCGCGCTTGTCCTGCGCGTCGGTGGGAGTCCAGATCGCCTGGGCCACGGCGGAGCGCGTCGTGGCATCCCAGGCACCGGCGAGGCCGCCGCCCGCACCCGGCTCCCAGTGATCGGGGCGTGCCGCGCCGGTGAAGCTCGAGCCGGTGAACTCGGTGGCGCGGAAGCCCTCGAGGGCATCCTCGCGATTGCCCCGCTTCACGATGTCGTAGTCGACATCGACCGACGTGCCCGACGTGCTGTCGCTGGCCGGGCCCGACTGGCTGACGATGTTGCCGGCCGCATCGTAGGTCACCTTCGTGACGAGGCCGCGCGCATCGCGCGTCGTCACCGTGCGGCCATCGACCCTGGTCGAGGTCGTGAGCTCAGCGCGGTCGGTGAAGCTCACACCGTCGAGGGTGACCGGGTCTATCCGGGCGGTATTGGCCATGTCGTATCCGGCAGCCGTGCCCGTGATGAGGGCCGAGACATCCGTGCCACCGCGCAGGTCAGGCTCGGTGATGCGGGGCACTTCGATCGACTGGACGACGACATCCGCACCCGGGGCGCTCACGGCCTCGCGCATCGACGTCGCGCGACCCAGCGCGTCGTAGGTCACCGTCGCGACCGCGTCACGCGCGGCGGCACTCGTCGTGGCCGCGCGATTGGCCAGGGCCGACCGCGTCGCCACGAGGCGACCGACGGAGTCCCAGCCCAGCGCCGTCCCGGTGTTGCCCGGGTCCTTGATGAGCGCGATCTGGGGCTCGCCGAGCCCATCGGCGGTATAGCCGATCTCGGTCAGCACTCCGCCGGGGTAGGTGATCCGACAGATGCTGCCCTGCGGGGCGGCCGCGAAGCCGCTCCAGGCAGGGCAGTTGGCGTAGTCGAGCGCGATCGTGCGTCCGATCGCATTGGTGATGGAGGTCAGTCGCGCGTCCTGCCAGGTCATCGCGGAGACCCGGCGTCCCTGGTCGGTGACGCGGATGGCGCGTCCGTCCTTGAAGGTCGTCGTCATCCCGGAGGCGTCGGTGAAGAGCCATCGGCGGCTGCCTTCATCGCCGCACATGGACAGGATATTGCGGTAGCCGGGGACCCTGTCGCCGCCGATAGCCTGCTCATAGACCCCCAGGGCATTGCGCAGGAAGGTGAGCGACATGCCGTTCCAGCCCTCGAGGCGCACCGCCTCGGGACCAGTGCGCGTGGTGAAGGCGCCGCCGCAATCGAGGTCCGCAGGCTCCGCGGCCACGCGCGTGATCTCCGGCGCGACGGCGCGGGGCTTGACCCCTGGTGAATACAGCGTCGTGCCGTCGACACGCAGGCCTACGCGCACGGGTGCCTTGGCGTCCCTCAGTCGCACGCGCGCATCCACGTCGGGATCGGCGAAGTCATCGCTCGCTCGACCGATGCGCTTCCACGTGCCCTGGACCTTCTGCTCGATGACGAAGCGGTCGACCTGGTCGCGTCCGGTGACGTCGTACCCGAAGTCGATGTCAGCCCTGAGGGCACCGGCACGGTCGACTGCCGGGCGAGCGGGCGGCATATGGCCGCGCGTGAGTGGCCCGGACTCCTCGATCGCCATCCACGGCGATCCACTGGCGGCCATGAGGCGCCACCCGGTGGGTACGCCGTCCTGCGCGGGACTCTGGGCGGCGTACTGCAGGGCGACCCGCACACCGGCCGACGGACCCGCGAGGGACTCCGACTCCCACGCCCAGGTGACCTGTCCGCTCGCCAGTGCCGCCGACATGCCGCCTGCGCGCACTGCCGGTCCGGGGGGATCGATGACACCGCGCACACCGAAGCGCCCGAAGCTCACCCACCTCTCGGACTCGTCGTTGCGCACCCACAGGACGTAGCCGTGGCCGGGAGTCAGGCGTGCGCCGACCTGCCCCCAGCCGCCGGTGAGCGTGCCCTCCCACGCGAAGTCCTTGCTCTTGTCCGTGACGTCGATGCCCCTGCCCTGCGAGGCGTCGTAGATGCGCACCGTGACGGCCCCGGCATCGGCGAGGTCCGTGACCGAGACGTAGGGGAAGTCCCCGTGCAGCGCCGTGCCCCCCGGCACGGTGGCCACCGTCGGCTGCGCCTCGGCCACGCGCTCGCCGCTGCCCGACCGCGTGGGGATGGGTCCGGCACCCTCGATACCCGCGATCTCCTGCGCGATCGACTGCACATCCGCCTGAGCGAGGTCATCCGCTTGAGCGATGCGCGGTGCCCCGGCCGCAGGCTGGCCCGCGAGCAGGACTGCACCGGCAGCGGCGCCGGCGATGACGGCCGTGGCCGCACCGAAGGGCCTGCGCATCCTCATCCGTGCTGACCGGGGAGCATTCAGCAGCCGCTGAAGGAACTGACCGTGCCCGCGAGTCGGATATTCCAGGTGAAGTCGGCACCGACAGCGGGGGCGGTCTTGGAGGAGTTGTCCTGCAGGACCAGCTCATCCTTCTTCAGGCAGGACGCGAGCACGGTGTAGTCGAACGTCGTGGTCGGGACGTTCCTGGTCCGCTTGCCGTCCTTGTCCGTGATGAAGGTGTCCGGGACGCGCTTCCAGTAATTGCTGCGGTTCTCCGGCAGCGGCCAGATGGTCGGCACGTCGCCCTGGAGGCAATGTCCGCCCGTGGTGTCGTTGTTGCGGCCGTCCTTGACGTCGTCGTCGTCGTACCACGTCTTGTTCTTGCAGGTACCACCGTCATCGTAGTTGGAGATGACGTAGGAGAAGGTGACCTTGATCTGCGGTCGCGTGAGTTCGACACCCTTCTCATTGACCGGCCAATTCCAGGTGCCGTCGGTGTCGGCGGTGAGGATGAAGCTCATCTGCTGCGGGCCCATCGGAGTGCCGTAGCCCGAGACAATGAACTGCTCACCGGTGCCGGGCACGGTGAAGGGGGACGTCTTCGACCAATCCTGTTCTGAGGACTTCAAGGCGATGGCAGCCATGTCGACGGTCTGTCCGCCGGCGGTGTACTTCGGCCAGGCGCCGGTGATCTCGCCATCGGTGATACGCCAGGTGATCGGCATTTGGATCTGGATCCCCTTGGGCGCGAAGGCCGGCGGGACCTTGATCTGCGTCACGGAGGTGATGTTGGTCCGCAGGGCAGACGCGTAGACGTGGTTCTGGAAGGCCCACGCGCGGTCCCACAGCGGGTAGATCTCCTGCCAGCAGCTGACCAGCGGGCTGTTCTCGACAGTGCAGTAGCGGGGGTAGGTGACCTGGTCATTGCGTGCCTCGAGTCCACCGCGCTTGGAGATGGAGTAGCGCGTGGTGAGGGTGATGCCATCGAGGTTGACGTCCTGGCACTCGGGAGCGATGCCGGATGCGCGGTCGGCTCGGTC